>NZ_WUEH01000002.1 GCF_010468615.1 Pseudodesulfovibrio sp. JC047
CTGCTGCCTTGGTCCAATAACCTCTCTATAATTTCTCTCTTCTCTCGGTTAAGCTGTTTGTGTCCCATGTGGTGTTGTCCCTCCGTTGTGGAGTTTTAGTGATAGGACAACATTTTCATGGGACATTCATTTTGGGAACTCCCCCCCCGAAAGTGTTAAGTTTGAGATTACAATCTGCGGGGGCAAAAAAAGGGCCGAAAAAAAGCCCCTTACGGTGTTTTTCCGCCCGAAGATTGGGGGCAAGAATCTGATCCAATCGATTCGGCTCCACCCTGCCAAAAGTATCATGTGCGCCTCTCTTGAGAGGGATCAGTTTCTGATAAATTTCCCGATCCCCTTATGAGAGTCGCCTCTTCGATTGGTCAGCTTCTACGCTCCCAATCAAGGGCTGGTGGTCGTCTTCGCTTGAATGGAAGAAAAGGGTCCGTCTTCGGAGGAAGAGCGGTGTTGGGGTACGGTGCACCCCAAAGCCCTTTTGGGTGAGCGGAAAGCCGAAGAATGGGGAGACCATGACGGTGATTTACACGAAGCAGGGATAGACAGACCGCATTGAGATGTTTATCTTAAAGTACAGCGTAACCAAATGGAGGGAAAATATGAGCGACAATACCAATGCCTGCAAGCAATGGCTAAACGAAGTCAACTGGGACATGATCCACGAAGATGCCGTCACCCTGTATCTGGAATGGGGAAACAACAACTACCGTGACGCCATGCGGTCACCCGTGACCACCAGCGGCGAATATTCCATCTACTTTGCCATCGATACCTGGGAAGCTCCCAAGATCGTCCTGATGAAAATGGACAATTATGGTTCGACCATTCTCTGTTCAAAAAAACTTCCCGAGGACCTGGCCAAAGAACTCCTTGACGATATCCAAAACATCAAGGGTATCCTTGAATTGACACCACCCATCAAGGAATGGCTCATGAAAGAGCTTGACGCATAACGCGAAACCCCTTTCACCAATAAAAAGACGGCCCGACGCATCTGCTGCATCGGGCCGTCTTCATATCCATCGGAAAAAGCTATTCCATACCTTCGTCTACCCAAAGGTCACCGCCGGACGCAGCGTTGCGAGCAAGATCATCGACCCGTTCATTGAACATGTGACCGGAATGGCCCTTGACCCACTTGAACGTGACGTCATGCGTCTCGATCAACGGCATGAGCCGTCGCCACAAATCCTGATTCTTGACCGGCTTCTTGGCCGCAGTCTTCCAGCCGTTGCGCTGCCAATTGGTGAGCCAGCCCTTGGTGATGGCCTGCTGCACATATTTGGAATCCGTCCACAACTGGACAGAACTGGAGCGTTTCAACGCATCAAGCCCCACGATGACAGCCAACAACTCCATACGATTGTTGGTCGTCCGTTTGTAGCCCTGGGCGAACTCTTTATAGTTGTCCGCTCCCTGACCTTTATATTCGCCATATATCATCACCGCGCCATATCCGCCGGGACCGGGATTGCCCAGGCAGGAGCCATCGGTATACATGGTGACACGCTCATTCACGGGCGTTCTCCTCTGTGTTCAATTGTTCAAGTTTTCGATAAATCTCAATGAGCACTTCCTGAATGGCCATGGGCCAATCGCCCTCGGTAAAGGACGGCACAAGGAACGTCGTCTTGAGCGACTCGATAAAATCCACGCCAAGCGCTTTTCGCATCAACGGGGGAAAACGCAATTCCACCTCCCCGATCGCCGGAGCCAACCCCATGTACATGGTCTTGCCATCCAGTTCGGGAAGCACGAAATCACCACCAAAAATCTGAATCTTGCAATCCAGACCAAATTCTTCACGCAAGGATCGGGTGAACGAAACAATGAATTTCTTCTGACTTGCATCCAGGATGCCTGTCTCGTCATAGACCGCACCGTCCTGATTCAAAACCTCCACCACATGCTTGTTGTTCATGTAGAAGGCCCAGATAACCGCAGCAAAGACCACAATCAGGGCAACTGATCGAATGGCCTTTTCCTTCGGAGATTCTCCGTGGACTCTGGGGATCGTGATTCTCATGAGACGTCTCTACCGTGCGGTCGGTTTTCATGCAAGTACGGACAGCCTAGCCCTCGCCCCGGAGCGCTTGAATCGGATCAAGCCCGGCCGCCTGTCTCGCGGGTTTCAAACCAAAAATCAATCCAATAGCCTGAGAACCGGCCAAGGCCATGAGAAATGCCTTCCACGAGAACTGAATTGTCAGGATATCCAACCGTGAAAGGAATTGTCCCAATCCCAAGCCGAGGAAAAGGCCAAGTATCCCTCCGAGTAACGTCAGGGCGCAGGCTTCGACCAGGAACTGCCCCATGATCGCGGCATTTCGCGCTCCCATCGCTTTTTTCAAACCGATCTCTTCGGCCCGCTCACTGACGGAAATCGAAAAGAGATTAGCCAACACGAATCCGCCAACCAGCATGGCAATCCCGGCAGTCACCCCGAGGAAAATACTGAGTCCGCCCTTGAACATCGACAGGAATTGCAAAACTTCGTTGGCAGTCAGAATGGAAAAATCGTCATCATCCTCGGGAGCAAGCTGGTGCAGATGCCGCAAAAGCGACCGCAAATTTTCCGTATGTGCCTCCATATAATCCGGTTCATAAAATTTTACTCGGAGCGCACGAAAATACTTTCTATCCATATTGTATCGCTGCACCAATGTGGCCAGCGGGACAATAATACGGTTGTCGATGTCTCCGCCACCGCCAGAGGTGAATCCGCGATAGGAAAGCTTGCCCACCACCTGAAACGGAATGTCGCTGATGTAAATAACCTTGCCCACGGGTGATTCGTTGCCAAACAACTCCCGGGAAACCTTGTCGCCCAAAAGCGCGATCTTGGCACCATTGGTATCATCTTCAAGCGTGATGTCCCGGCCCTCGGACAATGGCCAGTTCCATGCCGTAGCATAATTCTCCGAAGTGCCGATGATACGAACATTCTGATAGTTCTTGTTGCCCACCTTGACGGTCTGACCAAACTTGGCCCGCATGGGCACGACCAGATATGTTCCAGGCAGGGATTCCCGAATGCGCTGCGCATCCTCACGACTCAGGGTCAATGTCCGCATTCCCACGGCGCGCTGCTTGAAATTGCCGCCAAAGACCAATGCCGAATCCGGACCAAACATCTCGACGATTTCCACGGCTTTTCTATTCGCACCGTCAACCGCAGTGACGATCAACGTCAAACTGGCG
Organism: Pseudodesulfovibrio sp. JC047; assembly: GCF_010468615.1. Lineage (NCBI taxonomy): Bacteria > Pseudomonadati > Thermodesulfobacteriota > Desulfovibrionia > Desulfovibrionales > Desulfovibrionaceae > Pseudodesulfovibrio > Pseudodesulfovibrio sp. JC047. The sequence goes on from NZ_WUEH01000002.1 coordinate 3,199, forward strand.
ATGCCGAATGCGACACCTAGGATCACGAAAAAAGAACGCAGTTTGAACGCCCAGACCGCTTCAAACCCCATGCTCGCTATTCGTGCAATGCGTCGTATCATGAAAAATGCCTCCAGCCTCTCAAACTCGTCTGTCCTCCCAACATCAGGTGATTCCGCATCAGAATTCACCGACTCTCCCGGTCTGAGCAAAACGCTCGACACAACCGGCACACCACCATTCGAACACGTCTCCTAACCGGACACGTCCTCGACAATACACCCATCGTGCAACCGGATGATTCGCCCGGCCTCTTTGGCCACTTCCTCATCATGGGTAACCAGAACAATGGTCTGCCCGGCGTCATGCACCGCATGAAAGAGCTTCATGATCTCGGAGGATGTGGCGGAATCGAGCTGTCCCGTGGGTTCGTCGGCAAGAATGATCTGTGGTTTGTTCAGCAAGGCACGGGCCATGGCCACGCGCTGTTGCTGCCCTCCGGACAACCGGGATGGCTTGAAATTCATGCGATCCGCCAGCCCGACCTGTTCCATCAGGCTTTCTGCCCGGGCGATCAATTCGGACCGAGGTCTGCCGGAATACAACCCCGGCAAAATGACATTTTCCAAAGCCGAGGCATACGGGATAAGGTAAAAGGACTGAAAGACGAATCCCAGGGACAGATTACGCAAATCCGATTGAGCATCGTCATCCAGCGACGCGGCATCCCTGCCAAGCAGGGTATACGTCCCGGAAGTGGGACGATCGAGCAAACCAATAATATGCAATAACGTGGACTTTCCAGACCCGGACGTCCCCTGAAGCGCGATGAATTCACCGGATTCGACATCAAGAGAAATGGACTTGAGAACCTCGATACCTAACGCATCACCGCCATTCCCGCTCTCACCCTGCGGGAAAAAGGTCTTGTTGATCGCCTCCAGGCGGATCGCTAATTGATCCATGGCTACAGCCCCTTCTTGCCGACCTTGGCGCCGGGCAGGACCAACTGGGTGGCCACGGTATCGCCTTCGGACAGGCCTTCAAGAATTTCACTGGTCTGCAATCCCACCAACCCGAGTTTTGGCGCGACTTCCACCGGCTCGGTCGCCGGCCCGTCCACCCTGAAACAGACCTGTCGATTTCTGACCCACTTGAGCGCGGTGTTGGGCACTGTCAGCACATCCTTCTTGGTCTGGACGATGATCTTACACTGGGTCGTCATTTCTGGCCGCAACCATTTGGATTCTTCCGGAGAAACCGTCACAAGTGTCCGATAATATACAATATTGTCACGAATTTCCGGTTCAGGATAAATTCGATCAACCGTGCCTTTGAAAACCCGGTTGCGGAAGGCATCGACGGTATACAGGACAGGCAATCCGTCTTTGACCCGACCGACATCGGTTTCATCCACGTAAATCCACATTTCCAATTTGGTGGGATCGAGAACCGTGATCAGATTGGAAACAGACAGACCGGAAACAATGGTTTCGCCCTCTTGGGCCGCGACTTGACTGACCACCCCGTCGATGGGGGAATGAATTTTGGTGTAGGAAAGCTGCACTTCGAGAATTCGCAGTTTGGCCCGGGATGATGCGACAGTATGTCGAGCGATTTCAGCATCCTGATAGGCCACATCCAATGCGTCCTGCGCTTCAAGCTTTTGCGTGACCAAGGACCGCTTTCTCGGCAAATTCTTTTCCATATATTCGAGCTTGGCCTGAGCTAATCGCAAATTGGCCCGCCCCTCGGCGATACGAGCACGCAATTCCCGCGAATCGATTTCTGCAATGAGATCACCCTTCTTGACCCGATCACCGACCTTCACGGGAACGGATTCAAGGACACCCGTGGCCTGGGCACCGATCTTGACCTGCGCACCGACCTGGGCTTTCACAATACCCGTGGCTTCCAAGACCTTTGAAACATCCCCACGCTGGACGACAGACGTCTTGATGACCTTGATCTTCCCCGTGGATTGACCTGCATTGAAATACCAGACGCCTCCTCCGGTCAAGAGAACGGCGATGAGAATGAAGATGATTTTTTTCATAAAGTCCGCTTATCCTTGTCCTGTTCAATCTGTCCACGCAACACGTCGGCAAATTTGGGTTTTCTCCACGATTTACGACGCATGAAAACATCGCGAAAGGTCACTGCTTGAAATGAAAAGCCACAGTCGTCACGCAACCATCCGCCGTGGTAATATAGCGACTTGGTCGGATAATTACTACACAAAGCAGGACGAGATTCATACTCTGTGCAAATATTGTCCTTCCCGAGCCTGGCACATTCGAACAGCAAAAAGCCGGACGGATTTCGTCCCATGATCCGAAAACGAACGAGGAGCGGGTCTGCCTGACACAATTCAGTAAATTCCGTCTCCTTTTTCAGCCAATGGTCGTCACTTTTCAACAGAATTTTCCTGCAACATCTGCCACACATCCGACAGTGTCCAACAATTTCGACATCCCGGCCCAGAACGATAGCCCTGAAACGGCGAAAAGCACCTTTCAATCGATGAAATTCCGACATCCATTACACTCCCGCGACATGAAACAAGACACCCGGTTCAAAACTCATATTACATCCGACGCAAAATCAATCGATTTTGACCGGACCTCCTTGACCTGCTCTCTCAATACGCTTATTCGTAAAGTATTATGAATTGGGATTGGGAAAAATTACAAAAACAACAACAGGGGCGCCCTGGTGGGAAACCACCGAACTTTGATGACTTTCAGGAACAGTTTGATAAATTCAAAAAATTCAAACTGCCCGGTTGGAAACTCATCATACCAATTTTAATCGTCCTCTGGATTGCCAGCGGCTTCTACATTGTAGAACCCGATGAAGTGGGCGTGGTAAAACAATTTGGACAATTTAACCGCATTACGACTGCGGGTCCGAATTATCACGTTCCATTTCCTGTGGAAAGCGTGTTGACGCCCAAGGTCACCCAGATCAGACGCATTGAATTCGGTTTTCGCTCCGTGGGCACGGCGCGTAGCACCTTACAACAAAGTGTCAGCCGCGAGGTCACGGAAGAATCCCTGATGCTCACCGGCGACGAAAACATCGTGTCTGTTCAATTCATTGTTCAGTACATGATAAAAGACGCTGAAGAGTATCTCTTCAATGTCAATGATCCGGAAAAGACCTTGGCCCACGCCAGTGAAGCCGCCATGCGCGAAATCATCGGCAAAGGCAAAATTGACGATGCCCTGACCACCGGCAAACAGGAAATTCAGGCAGAAACCCGCGTCTTGATGCAGAACATCCTGGATCTCTATGAAACAGGTTTGTCCATCGTGGCCGTGCAAATGCAAAATGTCCATCCGCCGGCGGAAGTTGTGGACGCGTTCAAGGACGTGGCCAGTGCCCGCGAAGACAAAAGCCGCTTCATCAATGAAGCCGAAGCCTATCAGCGGGACATCCTGCCAAAGGCCCGAGGAGAAGCCGCGCATATTGTCAATACAGCTCAGGCATACAAGGAAGGAAAGATTCGCCAGGCACAGGGTGACGCTGCCCGGTTCCTGTCCGTCCTGACCGAATACAACAAAGCCAAGGACATCACGCGCAAGCGCATGTACCTTGAAACCGTTGAATCGATCCTGACCAACCCGGGAGTGGAAAAACTGATCATGTCCAACGAGGCACTCAAGCAATCCGTCCCCTACCTGCCCCTGGAGAGAATGCCGAAAAGGCAAGCCGCTCCCAAGGCACAGAATTAAGGCAGGTCCACCATGAAAAAAACTACGATTCTTTTCAGCATATTGATTATTGTCGGCGCCTTTGTTGTCACGTCAGCCGCCTTTACTGTTGACCAGACGCAAACCGCCATCGTCATTCAACTCGGCCGGCCGGTGGGCGATCAGGCCCTGGGACCCGGACTGCACTTCAAGATGCCCGTTGTCCAAAACGTGGTATTCTTTGACGCTCGGATTCTTGATTTCGACGCCAGACCCGAAGAAATCACCACGACCGACAAGAAGTACATGAATGTTGACTCCTACACCAAATGGCGCATCAGCGATCCGCTGACCTTCTATACCAAGGTCCGCACCATTCAGGGCGCACGAGCCAGGCTGGACGATATCGTCCGCTCTCAACTGCGTGTTGCCTTGGGACGCTACACGCTCATTGAAGTCGTTTCCCATAAACGTCAGGAAATCATGGCGGCCGTGACAAAAAGTTCCAAGGAACTGCTCACGCCGTATGGCATCGAAGTTCTTGATGTACGGATTAAACGGACTGACCTCCCGGCAGAAAACGCCCGTTCCATCTTCGGCAGAATGAAAGCTGAACGTGAACGTCAGGCCAAACAATACCGTTCGGAAGGGCAGGAAGCGTCGGCCAGGATCAAGGCTGAGGCTGACAAAGACCGGGCAATCATTCTGGCCGATGCGGACAAGCAAGCGGAAATAACTCGGGGTAAAGGTGACGCACAGGCAACGAAGATCTACGCCGATGCCTTGAGCCAGTCTCCCGACTTCTACGAGTTCGTCAGAAGCATGGAAGCATACCGAAAAAGTTTTACAAAAAACTCTCGGTTTATTTTAACACCAGAAAGTCCATTTTTGAAATACATTCAATAACCCACTGTTTTAGTCAATAATTTGAGAAGGAATGGTCATCAAAATGACCGTTCCTTCTCTTTTTTTGTCGAGAAACCATATAACACGGGGCTTGACAAAACCGGGACTTTCTCCCAATGTCTGCACGTATTTTTTGTTTAAAACAGTTAAGATATTGATTTTAAAGAAAAAGATAAAATGATGACACCAGGACGGATAATAGAGCACTCTATTTTCCGTTGATTATTGTTACCTAAACTGGTAGAAAAATACCATAAAATAGACGAGAAGGAGCTTTTATGCCCAAAAAGAAAAGGAGATGCGATGAGGCGCAGCTCAAATGGTTCGAGGAAGCCCTCGAACGCATTAAAAAGGCGACCGGCGCCCGCACTCAGGTGCAATTAGCTGAAGTCCTCGACGTTCGCCAATCCAGCATCTCGGATGCAAAACGTCGGTGTTCCATTCCGGCTGACTGGTTCCTCAAACTGTATCGCAGCCATGGTCTCGACCCTGACTGGTTGTCCGAAGGTGTGGAACCTGTCTACATCAATGCGGACAAGGCCAAAGTGCCGGCAGACACCCTGCTTCGAGAGACTCCGACCCCGTATGGTCGCATGAACTCCCGTGGCCGTGTCGTGCCTGTTTCCACCATGGCCGGTGCGGACAAGGAAGCCCCCGAATGGGAACCCAAGCCAATTGAAGAGCTGTCTGTTCCCGAATCGTATTGCCGCCCCAAACTTTTGGTGGTCAAAGTGGATTCGGCCAGCATGGAGCCGGTCATCGCACGCGGTGGTTTTGTTGGTATTGATCGCGACCAGAAGGAACATCCTGATGGTGATTTGTGCGCGGTTTACTTCCCGCATCAGGGCCTGACCATCCGCCGGGTTTTCCATCAGGGAGACTCTTTCCTGCTCAAGGCAGACAATGAGAAATATTCCGATCTGACCATTCCGGCATCCGAAATGAACGATCGTACCGTCGGACGAGTCATCTGGGTTCTTCAGAATCTCGCCCCAATGTAAAGAGCGGCACAACGCAGTTGAAAAGCCGATCAGGGACACCTGATCGGCTTTTTGTGTAAAAAAATAATGGCAACAGGCCATCGATGTTGTATCGTCTGAGGTATGGATAAAAGATTTAACGCCACCAGACCCGACGGAGACACACCGAAAATCCTCCTTGTCGAAGACAGCCAATTTTTCGCATCTATAGTGCTGCGAAGGATACAAGAGGATCTTGGTTTCCAGGTTGACTGGGAAAAAACGTATGCCGAAGCAACCGCTGCAATCGACTGCTGCAAACAATCCTACCTGCTCGCCCTGCTCGATCTGAATCTGCCCGATGCCCCCAACGGGGAAATCATTCAGTACGCCACCACCCACGCGATCCCCAGTCTCATCTTCACCGCCGGGATAGATAATGATTTTCGCTCCAACCTCATCACCTGGAGCGTGGCTGACTATGTTCTCAAAGACTCAGAAGACTGTGTGGATACCCTGCTACAGATCATCCGACGCATTGAAAAAAATCGCCACATCAAGGTGCTGGTCGCCGAGGATTCCAAATCCATGCGGCATGCTGTCGTCCGGCTTCTCGAAACACAACTCTTTCAGGTGTTCACCGCCAAAGACGGCATTGAAGCTCTTAAAACCCTCACCCAATATCCAGACATCAAACTCGTCATCACGGATTATGACATGCCCAGAATGGGAGGATTCGAACTCATCCAGACCCTCCGAAAGAGCCATTCGAAAAACGACCTGGGCGTCATCGCCATATCAGCCAGTGACGACCCGCTGCTTTCGGCCAAACTCATCAAAAGCGGAGCGGACGACTTCATCCCCAAACCCTTCCAGGTCGAAGAATTCCACTACCGAGTCCGGCATGTCGTTGAAATGCTGGAACACATCGAACTGATTCGCGACCTTTCATACAAAGACCCGTTGACCAAACTCTCCAACCGTCGATTCTTTTTTGAAAACGCGGATCAATTTGTTGATGAAGCTCGGCAAAAAGGGCTGGCGGTCACCGTGGCAATGCTCGATATCGACTTTTTCAAGCGGGTCAACGATACCTATGGGCATCACGGTGGCGATGTGGTTCTCCAACATCTTTCGGCCATGATTCGGGCAGAATTTGCCCACAACGCCCTGACATCCCGCTTTGGGGGCGAAGAATTCTGCATTCTGCTCTCTCACACCAAGGATGAAGATATCGGCACCCGGTTTGACGCATTCCGACTCGCTGTCGAGACAACGATGATTCAAGTTGACTCCCAAACGGTTCAAATCACGATTTCGACAGGACTCAGCTCTGAATCGGAAACAGTGGAGACCATGCTCAAACTTGCAGACACCCGGCTTTATACCGCCAAGGAAACCGGACGGAATCGTGTGATTGGCAAACCGCCATCAGCAAACGTGCGCGATTAGCATCCCTTTCCTCGGACATCCGCTTGACTCCCCGGTCAGGCATCAATACTCTTTCGACCATGACTGATACCAAAAAGAGAACTTCCGTGGATAAGGCCGCTCCCGTCACTGTTCCTGGTATCCAGGCAATGAAGGGGACCCGCAAAATATGTTGCATAACCGCCTATGATTACTCATCAGGCATCATCGCGGACACAGCCGGTATGGACCTCATACTGGTGGGCGATTCGCTGGCCATGGTCGTCCTTGGCCATGAAGACACCCTGTCCGTGACCGTTGATGAAATGATCCACCATATCCGGGCGACCAGCCGAGGTGCCAAACGCGCACTGGTGGTGGGTGACATGCCCTTCATGTCGTATTGCACAGTAGACCGCGCCCTTGAAACCGGCAGACGATTCATTGCCGAAGGTCATGCCCGGGCCGTCAAACTCGAAGGCGGCGCACCGGTTGCCCCACAGATCAAGGCCCTCACTGAGGCAGGCATACCGGTCATGGCCCATGTCGGCTTGACCCCGCAACACATCGCCAAATTCGGTGGTTTCAAGGCCCAGGGCAAATCGGCCGAAGCAACAAAAACACTCATTAAAGACGCCCAGGCAGTGGAAGCCGCTGGTGCGTTCTGCGTTGTGCTTGAAGCCATCCCAGTGGAAGCCGCTGAACTCATCACTGAAGCTGTCTCAATTCCCACCATCGGCATCGGAGCGGGCAATGTGACGGACGGACAAATCCTTGTCTACCACGACACACTGGGCCTGTTTGACCGATTCACCCCCAAATTCGTCCGCCGCTTTGCCGAACTCGGTGAAGCCGCAGGCTCCGCGTTGACCCGATATTGTGAAGACGTGCGACGAGGCACCTTTCCGGGGGACAAAAACACTCTGTACATGCCTGACGATCAATTAACCCAACTGCGTAAAATAAAAATAAAACACAAGAAGAAGTAAATGGAACTCGACATCTCGTGGCCCGTTCTCTGGAACGGGCTTTTTTGGCCTCTCATCAGACTGACCTTTTTCATTTCAGTCGGCCTGCTTGTGGGCAATCTCATCGAATCATTGAAATGGACCAGATATGCGGCCAAGCTCGCTGCTCCCCTGGCACGTCGGGCACGATTGCGCGATGTTTCGGCTGCCAGCTTCACCATGGCCTTTTTCTCCGGGGTAACGGCCAATACCATGCTCTCGGAAGCCCATGAAAAAGGAGAAATATCCGACCGGGAATTGGTGCTGTCCAACCTGTTCAACTCCCTGCCGACCTATTTTCTCCATTTGCCAACCCTTTTCTTCATCGCCGCGCCCTTTATCGGCTCAGCCGCCACGGTGTACGTAGCACTCACTGCCCTGGCCGCAATCATACGAACCATGGGGATCGTCTTTTCCGGCAAATTCCTGCTCCCTCCAATCGAGGAAGGCTGTCTTCCGTGTCGATTGGATGAAATGAAAGCGAAACAGGACACGAGTTCGGCCCTCCACAAAACCTGGGCCAGATTCAAAAAACGGCTACCAAAAGTCCTCTATCTCACCTGCCCGATCTACACCCTCTTCTTTGTACTGAAACAATTCGGCATGTTTGCCTGGCTTCAGGGATTTCTGTCCGAAGGCTCCTCCTTTTTCACCTTTCTGCCCCCGGAAGCCTTGGGTATCGTCGCCTTTCACATGGCAGCCGAATTCACTGCCGGACTGGCGGCCGCTGGTGCCATGATCGCTGACACCAGCCTCACGCAAACACAGGTTGTCCTGGCCCTGATGCTCGGGAATGTCCTGTCCTCGCCCATGCGCGCATTCCGCCATCAATTCCCGTACTACGCCGGCATCTTCAAACCACGCATGGCATTCAAACTGATTCTCTGTAATCAGGTCACCCGAGGACTGACAATCGCCCTGGTTGGCACCGTATACGCCCTGATCATGGTATAACACCCTCCCCCCTCCTTTCCCAAGGCTGCACATACCTTCTTCTTGTGCAGCCTTGCACACGATGTTGTGCAATTTGTTGCATTTTGCACAAGTGTTGCGTGTGCAACTTTTTCTTAACATATTGATTTTATGAGTAATCACACTTTGGCACGGCTCATGCTAATAGTCATTTCATGATTGATGCAATCACTGTCACTCTCATCATCCTGACCGTCGCGTTGTTGCGGCGGTCCCTCCTCACCGACCCGGACGCGGACACGCGCGTCCGGGAAGAGGAGAAGCCCGAAAACGGCATAAAGGCTCTTGTCCCGATTCCCGTCATGGCGAAAAGCCCCCATCCAGCCAGGCGGACTCGAACGAGATAACAGCCATACGCATAGACCATACCTCCTTGAAACCTTTGTTTCAAACCCCAAAACCCCCTCTCCTCGAGAAACAGACCTCTAACCCCAGAAAGGGCCGCGCAAGCGGCCCTTTCAAATGGCTGAGCACCTCCCGCCTACGGTTGGACCACCCGTCGCCAAACACCATCTTCAGACTGTAATATCCACTGGGCACACTCCGCTGGTTTTCGTTGGCACCGCCTTTCTCCGTCCCAGACACGGACCTTTCGAACAAAGAACCACGATACACAGGCTGCACCTTGTCACGAAGCTCTCAGGCAGGTATGGTACACACTCTTCACTTTCCATTTGCCGCAAGGAGTGAACATGACCGAACCTGATTGGACAGCCCCGGACGAAGCGTCGAATCTTCGTGATATGGATGACGCCAATCGCATGGAATACATGATTGCCCGTATTGAAGCGAAGCTTCACGACTATACGGCTTACGACTTTCCCATGGATCAGGTCCGGGCTTTGAACATCTTTTTCGATCTCGCACAGGAAGTCCGAGGTCGATCCATGTTCTACGCGATATGTATGGCCATTCCCCGGTTGCTCCTCAACATCGAATCCAGCATCTACATCCTTGAAGACGAAGAAACCTTCGTCCTGGCCGGATGTTCGACCGGCACCTGCGACCTGGACTCGACCAGAACATGGGATCACGAATTTTCGAACCAACCGATCTTGTCAAATGACCATCTTTTCATCCCCATTCAGAGCAACCCGGAATACAACGACATGTTGCCTTTTGAGCCACCTCACAACATTCTGGGCATGTTTGAAATGTTTCCTTGCGGTTCATTGACCAAACACAACCGTCTTTTTCTGGAAAAATTCATCAACAGAATAGGCTTTCAACTCCATCACCGGATCATCCGTGCAAAAAACCGCGAACATCTCAATTTCATCAAATCGCTGGTGCAGGACATCGGGCACAACGTCATTGTGCCAAACATGTATTTCAAACTCTATTTCAACCGACTAAAACGGCAGATCGAACAGCTTCACCTGACCACGTCCGACATATTGGCCCGCATGAATGAATGCGGCACCCAGGACTGCACAACACACGGCAACCGGCTTGCCAGAATTACCACGGGCATTGAAGCGCAGTATCAGGAAATCTACAGCCACTATGAAACCACTTCCATGTTTCTGGAAACCCTGCTTCGACGGCGGCACTTTGAAGAAGGCCGATATGTTCTGGACAAACGAGAAGTGAATCTTTCCCAAGCCGTGATGGTCCCGCTGCTCGAACGGTTCCGACAACGATTCGAAGAACGTGGCATTGAGGTTGATTTTTCACTCGGCGGCGCACCGGATCAAGTCATCAGACTCGTCATGGATCGAGGGCTGATCTCCCAGGTTTTTGACAACCTGTTTTCCAACGCGCTCAAATACACTGAAACAGCCACACTCCCGGATGGGCGACGCGGAAAATTCATTTCGTATGGGTGGAAAATCATCAAGGATTATTACGCTCCCGGCAGTCCGGGTATCCGCATGTGGGTAGCCTCGACCGGCGACCCATTAGAACTCAAGAACTCCATGGAAGTCTTCAAACCAGGATTTCGCGCCGACAACGTTACCCATCAAAGCGGCTCTGGGCGTGGGCTGTACTTTGTCAGGCAAGTGGTGGAACTGCACAACGGACAAGTTGGCTACTCGCACACCGACAACAGCAACCAGTTCTACTTGATTCTGCCGTTTGAACAGGAATAACCGATTCGGTCATCACCGTTCAAAACACGCGAACATCCACCCGCAAAAATACAGGCCACCGAAGAGTCGAGGATGAACCTCTACTCGCGGCTGGCGAGCATCCGTCGATAGTACGACAGGCACAGGCAGGTCATGGGTAACGCGATAAGCAGACCGAGGAAGCCAAGAAGTTTTCCCCAAACCGACAGGGAAAGCAGAATGAGCCAGGGAGACAGGCCAAGGCTTTCGCCCTGAATCTTGGGGACGAGAAAGCCATCCTGAATGATCTGAACAACTGTCATGACAAGCACCACAAGCCCGATACCCACCCAAACGGATTCACCGGATTCCAACGAGTCAAGTGCCCCCAGCAGCACGGCAGGGACCGCCCCGGCCACTCCGAGATAGGGTGCAATATTCAAGACACCGATGAGCATTCCCAGCACCAGTCCCAACGGCAGCCCGATGAGCATGAATCCCCCGGACATGAGCACGCCAACAATGAGGCACACCAGAATCTGTCCTCGAAAATACTGACTCATGGTCTTTTCGAATTCACTGAGAAAGCCCGTGATTCCCTGGCGATACTGTTTCGGGAGGTAGGTCTGCCAGGATTCCTTGATCTTTCCAAAATCAGCCAGCAAAAAGATCAAGTACAAAACAATGACGAAAAGGCCGATCAGGCCGAGCACCGCATTCAATGCGCCCATGGCAACGCCGGTGATGCCCGGCACCACGGTTTGAAGCGCGCTTTTGGCAACTTTTGTTGCCCCCGCAGACGTAAACAGGTCCTTGATATCCGGGTTTTCCAGGGTTTCCCGCACCCAATTCCACAAATCCGGCGGCAGATGTTCTGCAACCTTGTTGGCAAATTCGGAATCAGAAAGCAGCTGTGAAAGCACCGTGCCCATCTGGACGAACTCATTGATCATCATGGGCACAATCAGCACCACGATTCCGGCAAACGCACCAATCAGCGTCACCATGGTCAACAAGACGGCTACACCGCGATTTTTCACGTATTTTTCATAGAAACAGGTCAATGGATTCAACAAATACGCCATGAGCAAAGCCGCGACAAACGGCACCAGCGCGCTTGACAAAAATCCGAGAAGCCAGACCAGTCCTATAAAAAAACCGACTCCAAGAATAAGACGAACAACCCTGTCCAACGTATAGGGCGTATTGGAATCAAACATGTGGAGGCCTCCTGAAATCATTGATAATCATGATATCCATTACCAGTCCTTCATGTTTTATTCAACGCCCCTCAATAAATGTGAACGGAATCCTACAGGACTTCGTGATCTCGAACGCCAATAAGGTACAAGATCGCATCCAGTCCGAGAGTCGAAATGGATTGTCGCGCACCTTTCTTTACTTTCGGTTTGGCGTGATACGCAATGCCCAGCCCTGCCAGATTCAACATCGGCAAATCATTGGCCCCATCGCCGACCGCAATGACCTGTTGCAGGGCAATGCCTTCCTGATCCGCAATGGTCTGGAGCAACGTCGCCTTTCTCTCGGCGTCCACGATGTCCCCGACGGCCTTGCCGGTCAACATGCCGTCCTTGATTTCAAGCTCGTTGGCGTACACGTAATCGATGCCGAAACGTTTTTTGAGAATGTCCCCGAAATACGTGAAACCACCTGACAAAATCGCAATCTTATATCCCACGTTTTTCAGGTTTGATATAAGCTTTTCCGCGCCCTCGGTCATAGGCAACCGAGCCGCGACCTTTTCAAGCACGGACTCGTCCAGTCCCTTGAGAAGCGATAACCGTTTGCGCAAGCTCTGTTTGAAATCCAATTCGCCACGCATGGCAGATTCCGTGATCGCTGCGACCTCAGCACCCACTCCGGCCTCTTTGGCCAACTCGTCGATGACCTCGGCCTGAATCAGTGTTGAATCCATATCGAAACAGACCAACCGTCGGTTCCGACGAAAAATATTGTCTTCCTGAAACGCGATATCCACCATCAATTCCGAAGAAATTTCAAGAAACCGAGACCGAATAGTCCCGATATCCGCTGGCGTGCCGCGCACGGTAAATTCGACACACCCACGAGCACATTCATAATCATTACAATCCAGTGGAACCCGTCCGGACAGTCGATGGATAGTATCGATATTCATGCCGGAATCGTGAACGACCCGGGTAATGGCTGCGACCTGTTCCGACGAAACCGACCGGGCCAGCAGCGTAATGATATGCCGGGGTTTATGCGCTTCGCCCACCCAATCCGAATAGTCTTTCTCAGACTGCGGGTGCAATTTCATGGTCACCCCCATCTCATGGGCCTTGAACAACAGATCCTTCAGCACGGGCTGAGAATTTGCCGGAAGCCGAATCAGGATTCCAAGTGTCAAAAAATTATGAATGACGACCTGGCCGATATCCAGCACATCGACATTATACCCGGCCAGAACGTCAGACAATTCCGACGTCAATCCGGGCCGATCGCCACCTGTCACATGAATCAAGATGATTTTTTCCATCATATACCTCGCACCGCGGACCTTCTCACAAAAAAGACGCCCAGTAAATCGACCAAAGACGACTGTAAAAAACACCCATTCATCCATAAACAAAACGGCGAACCACATGAAATCCATGGATCGCCGTACAATGCTTCTCTCTGAACGTCACATCACGTTCAGCACACATATGTGCTATTTCTTTTCCTTTTCCTTATCCTTCACTTCACGCACCATGGCAAAGCCATCAGCCAGTGAACGAACATGAAGTTGAGCAGCCAATTCCACTTCCCTTTTTCTTTCAGCAGAAAAAGTGACAGACTCCACACCATTATTTTCTATTACCAATTCGTACATTTGCTCACTCCGTTATGCTTTGGAATCATCTGATCCGGTTTTGCCGACAACAGGTTCGGACTCGACTTCATGCGATGTGTGGCCGCCAAAATCTCCAGCCACAACCTTGGGATTGACCGCTGTCACCGCAGCCGTGCCCATGGCCACCGATCCTTCAACCACCGCGCCCTTTTCCACAACCAACACGGTCGTGGAGAGACTGCCGTTCAAAACAGACGTCTTTTCCAGCACGGTTCGTTCCTGGACCACAACATCACCAGTAATATGCCCGCAAGACGTCAATTTCCCAACACGAATAGTGCCAGTGACAACCGCCTTCCGGCCCAAAACCAAATCACCGTCAGTGGAAATTTCGCCCTCGAAACGACCGTCGATACGAACCGTTCCTACAAAATCGAGTTTTCCATGATATTCGGTGCCAACACCCAAAAAGGCGTTCAACTCAGAATGATTTGTCGTTTTCTTTGAAAAAAAACCCATAATTAAAACTCCATATATGAAAGCAAGCAGTATATGCCGCCTTCAAAAGCCTTGAAAACAGCTAAGCAGACACTTCCTATACCTCCCGCTTGCTCCAAATGCCACCACTTTTTCACCCCGCTCGCCAGACAGGACACCCGTCAGACTCCCGCTCTCCCCTTGACGCAGTTGCGCACCTCACCTAAAATAACACCATGAAACGAAGCGAAATAAATGCACTGATTGCCGATGCCAAGGAATTCTTCACCTCCTTTCAATTCCAGCTTCCACCATGGGCCACATGGACCCCGGATCAGTGGAAAGGAACCGGCCACAGCGATGTGGTCGCCAACCAGCTCGGCTGGGATCTCACCGACTACGGTGCAGGCGATTTCGAAAAACGGGGACTCATCCTCTTTACCATCCGAAACGGCAACCTCGCGACCAATCATCCCAAAAAATACGCCGAAAAAATCATGATCGTCCGCGAAAACCAGATCTGCCCCATGCACTTCCACTGGTCAAAAACAGAAGACATCATCAACCGGGGCGGTGGCAATCTCGTCATCGAGCTTTATGGCTCCACCCCCGACGAAACATTCGACGAGGCACCGCTCACCGTGTCCGTGGATGGCTTCAACCAAACAGTCCAACCCGGTGGCAAAATCATCCTTACTCCCGGCGAATCCATCTTTCTCCAACAAGGCATGTACCATCGATTCTACGGCGAATCCGGCAAAGGTCACGTCCTCGTCGGCGAAGTCTCATCCGTCAACGATGACAATACCGACAACCGTTTTCACAAATCACAAGCACGCTTCCCGGATATCATCGAAGACACCCCCCCGCTCCACCTCCTCTGTACCGATTACCCCAACTACATCTAGCCCTACCGGGGGTCGCCTTCAGCGTGACCAGGACGCTGTCCTGGACCTGCCAAAGGCCCCTTTGAAAAGGGGCCTCTGGACTCCCCGAAACTTTTTGTCGCTCGCTTCGCTCGAAGCTGTCGAAAGCCGTTGTTCGTGTGGCTCAAGAGAATACGGTGTAAAAAATTGAATTTTTACAGCCTCTATTGGAAAAATTGAAACATATTCTCTTTGTAAACCCTTCTTGCTTCTTGAATTATCTCTTCTTTTATCCCTCTTCCTTCTTCAATCCCACTCCACAGATGTCGTAGAACCTCGCCAAAGGCGCGCTAAAAAGTTCTGGAAGGGAGTCCAGAGGGGAACCTCTTCCAAGAGGTTCCCCTCTGGCCGTCGGAGACGCCACCCGGCGAGGGGCCGCCGGAGGCATCCTCGAGACCACTTCACACACAAAGAAAGCCGCTTTGGAAGCGGCTTTCTTGAGAGATGTTTGTGAGAAAGGATCGACTATTTGCCAAACGGGCACTTGGGGAAGGAGCAGGACTTGCAGCCCATGCAGAATCCACCTTCGCCGAGATTGGCAAGCATTTTCCGAGTGATAGTTTGTCCGGTAAGCACACGAGGCAACAGAATATCGAAGGCCGTGGTCTTGTAGAACAATGCGCAGGCGGGCACACCGAGAACGGAGGCACTGTGCATTTTCCCGACAAGCGACATGGTTCCGGGCAGCACGGGCACACCGTAGAGATCGTCGGTCAATCCGGCATCGACCAATCCGGCGCGGGTCACATCGTCGGGATCAACCGACATACCGGCTGTGGTGACGATAAGGTCACAACCGGCATCCAACATGGACGTGGCGGCTGCGGTGATGGCATCTCGTTCGTCGGGAGCGATTTCCGTCTTGATGACTTCGCATCCGAATTGCACAACCTTGGAAGTAATGATGGGAATGAATTTGTCTTCGATCAAGCCTTGAAAGACCTCGGTACCAGTGACCAAAATACCAACTTTGGCAGCCTTCATCGGCAGGATTTCAAGCACCGGCTCATGACCAAGCGCAGTCAATGCACGGCTGAATTTGTCACGGGAAATGTAGAGCGGGATGGCACGAGAACCACCAACGCCTTTGCCTTTTGGCATGACAGACCCATCGTGACGCGTGGCAAGCATGACATCAGGCGACAGGTTGAAACGGGACAACGCTTCACGATCAATGGAGAGCATTCCAGGCTCTTCGGCAAAAAAGTTGATCTTGCCTTCCTGCGGATTGGGATCATAGGAGATACCCTTTCCGGCAATACGCTTGGCAAAGGCCTTGACCGCATCGTTTTCATGCACCCATTCGTCGCTGGGCAGGTCTTCTTCGAGATAGACATTGAACTTGCCGATGCGCTGCAACCGACACACATCGCCGATGTCGAGGGTCTCACCGGCCTTCATGATGGGGCCTTTTGATTCGCCGGGGACAATACCGGTCATATCGTGCGCGGCCTTTTTGCCAACGGCTTCTTCAACGGGCACCGCATGCAGGTCGGGAGCGTCATCAAGACAAGACAGCTCGCCCATGGTTTCATAAGGGGCTTCACCCTGACAACCGCGACAGATGGAACCGTCGGAACCAGGATAGGCTTCACCGCAGACCGGACAGGTTTCGATGGTGGACATATGACCGTGGCCAATATATTTCTTATCAATGACAATCGGCTGGATGGAACAAATGGTATCGCCAGCCTCTTCGATTTCCTGAAAAAGCTTTTCGGTATTCTGCTCGGCTTTGGGTTTTTCCTTCATGAACCAGCCACGAATCTCGGGCCATTTGTCGAGTTTTTTCTGATCCACAGCCACCCGCACGCCCTCACCAGTGAATTTGTCGTACAAGGCAACCGCATAGCGTCCCAGCAACGTGATTTTCATCCAGTTGTTTCCGGTACTGCATGGCGTCTGCATCTGCACGGCATCCGGGAGACATTTGCCGGTCTCGACCATTGCCTCATACAGCGTGCCTTCGGGAATGCGCGCCTTGGCCGCCTCGACCATGTATCCACCGATCAACAGTCCCGGAGCCGGGTAGCCGTGAAACTGCTTTGCCTTTTTCTTGAACTCTTCAAATGTGTATTCACCGATATTCATATGTTCCTCGATTCTCTTTGCAACCCGGTAGCTGGGTCAATTATGAGTAGCCATGACCATTTCACCCGTTTCCGGGGGACAGGACTATGCCATTATGCGAAGACGGAAGCAATGTCGGGAAGTGTTTAACGAGAATTCACATTCATCAAGTGGGAAAATACACCTAAAAAATCGACAACAAAGGCTTTTTCCAAAGACATCAAGCATCCACTGTTTGCCAAAAGCCCCTATCTTCTTCGCTTTCTTCAAAAACGACACCCAATTTGTACAAAAATTGGGTGTCGTTGAACACTGCATATCTCTCTAACCGAGCATGAGTTTAGCGTCTACCGGGCCGGACAGGGGGAGACGCTGGCCGAGAAGGCAGTGGCTTGGGCCGTGGTTTCGGCTTGACTGCGGGCGGTTTTCCCGGCTTCTGATTTGGCGGAGGTCTATGGTGATGATATCGATAGTCGTCATGATAGCCCCAACTGGTGCCATAGGAATAGGTCATGCCATAGCCCACGGTACAGGCGGTCATGAAGGCCGCTAGAAGACAACACATTCCCGCCAGAGCGATATATTTGAAAAAGTGCATATCAATCCTCCTCCGGCTCCAGTTCCTGAATACCCACGATTGCCCCTGTCGGATCGGCAAACAAGGCCACTCGTCCGGATTTGACGTCCATCTGCGGGGCAATCAAAATGCGACCGCCATTGTCCTCAATGAGGGTGACTGTTGCCTGAATGTCTTCCACGGCCACATAGGGCACCCATTGCGGATCAACATCGTTCCATGGAATGGACACCACACCGGCACGAGGTTGGTCATTGGTGTACAGCACGGTGTAGCTGACTGCGTCATGGACATCGACCTGTTCGCTCTGATACCCGCCTAAAGGCGTATAAAACCGCACGGCACCGTCAACATCCGTAGTCCACAATTCCGCACCGAACCACAGATTGGCACGAGGTTTTCTATCCGGAGGATCGCCTACCGGAGAATTCAGCAGGGCCACCGGTGCTTTTTGTGGGTCCAGGACAACGGCAATTCTTCCGCGATTCGGCAGGTCTTTTGGTGGAACATGTCCCGTACCTCCCGAACGAAGAGCGGCTTCATACGCATGATCAGTATCGGTCACGGACATATATGACAGCCACTGGGAATCGCCCGGTTCTCCATCGCGTCCAATCATCGTGCCAATAATTCGTCCGCTCGAAAAAATGGTTTTGACCTGCGCATTCCCAGCATTGGTGCGTTCGAAATTCCAATCAAACACCCGATCATAAAAATTCTGGGCAGCAGTCATGTCGGTCGTAAACAGGTCGAACCAGACGAATTTCCCATCCAAATGAAGTTGTGCCGCGTCAAGTGTCACAGGCGGCACAACGACTTTTGTCGAGCAGCCGCCCATCCACATCAGCAGGAACAAGCTCACAATAATAAGTCTTGTCGTACAACGTGTCATGCCTCTCATCCTCTATCCCTTGCTGAAAATTGTTTGGACCCGGGTGACGTTCCCGATCTTTTTTGAATGTAGCACAGCACAGCTCCAAAAGGGAACCGGGCTCGACAGTTCATAAAAAAGAAGCCGCTGGCAGCCCCTCGCCGGGGGGGCGTCTTCGACGACCAGAGAGGGAACCTCTTGGAAGAGGTTCCCTCTCTGGACTCTCCTTCCAGAACTTTTTGTCGCTCGCTTCGCTCGAAGGTGGACGGCGACGAAGTGGTGGAAGGAATGAAGAGGTGATTTTTTAGATAGGCATAAAAAAGGGACCGTTCCGATACCGGAACGGTCCCTGTATAAGCCTGAGAACCTCACGAGGTGACGTTACGAGACGAGGCTTTCGGAGCAATCAGCTTTATGCTTCGGCAAGGACTTCTTCAGTCTTTTCCTCGGCTTCAGCACAATTACACCCATCTTCGGTAGAGCAACCACACGGCAGTTTCTGAGAATGACCCACTTCTTGTTTCACTTCTGTAGCGATCTTGAAAAGAATCGTCACAATAAGAGCACCAATGGCATAAATCATCATAGAAACCAAAAGCTCTTTGCCGGTCGGCCAATACGGAGTGATGGTCCCGAACGGAGTCGGGTTAAAACCACCAATCAACAAGGCCAATCCTTTGTCAATCCAAGTGGCAATCACGAGGAGGACAAGAGTCCAGGGCAACAGCTTCATGTTGTTACGGAACTTCGGCGTCACCAACAACGTGATGGAGATAGCCGCAAGACCGATAAAGGTCCACATGAGACCGACCAATTCATGATGACCGTGGGCACCTGCGAACAGGTAAACCAACGGATGCATATGGCCAGGCATATTGGAGTAGAAAGCGGTGAAAACTTCAAGCGCAAAGAAGAACATGTTCACGCACATGGCGTAAGCAATAATCTTGACCAAAGTTTTCAAAGCATTTTTGGGCATCTTGAAGGTGGTGACCCTCTCGGTGACCAACATGACGAGCGTCAAGATCGCGGGACCGGCGCAGAACGCGGAAGCAAGGAAGCGAGCAGCCAAAATGGCAGTCAGCCAATAATGGCGGCCAGGCAGGCCCTGATACAAGAACGCAGTCACGGTATGGATCGAGAAAGCCCAAATGATGGATATATAGATGAACGGCTTGAGCCACTTCGGATGCGACAAATGCGCACGGTCAGCAGTCAGGCAGGTCCAACCCACAAACAGATTCAGGAACAGATAGCCATTAATGACCAACGCATCCCAGAACAGTACAGAGTTCGGAGTGGGGTGAAGGAACATGTTCATCATGCGGCTCGGCTGACCGATATCGACAACGACGAACAGAAGGCACATTATACAGGCAGCAATTGCCATGAACTCACCAAAAATGACCATGTGTTTGTTGGCCTTATACCCATGAAAGTAATTCGGCAACACGATCATGACACCGGAAGCGGCCAGACCGACAAGATAGGTGAGCTGAGAGATATAAAATCCCCAAGATATGTCACGGCTCATGCCGGTCGTCTCCAGCCCCACCATGAGCTGATTGACATACGCCAGAGCGCCAATGCCGATCAGAACGATGAGGAAGCTGATCCACATCCAATATCTTTTGGAACCTTTGAGAGCTAATTCAAGCATTCTGATTCCTCCTAAATGATGTAGTAAACACTGGGCTCAGTGCCAGCAGTTGGTTTACGACGAATAGTGAACCGTTCGCGGAGGACCTGACGGACTTCGGAATCGGGATCTCTCAAATCACCGAACACGATGGCGCCTTCCGAGGCTTCCACACACGCAGGCTGCTTGCCGATGGCAAGGCGTTCGACACAGAAGTTGCACTTCTCGACGACACCACGCATACGGGTGGGGAATTCAGGGTTCAATTTCTCAAGGTCCAGATTCTTCCGAGGCTCGCCCCAGTTGAATGACCGTGAACCGTAAGGACAACCGGCCATGCAGTACCGACAACCGATGCAGCGATGATAATCCATGGCCACGATACCGTCGGGACGCTGATATGTTGCCTTCGTCGGGCAAACACGAACACAGGGCGGATTCTCACAATGGTTGCACAGCAACGGGAAGGTGCGCTGATGCACTTCTTCGGACAGATGCGGGTTCTCCTGTTCGGGGAACGTATGGGCATAAGCGTCCGACCAGAGCCACTTCACTTCCTTGTTGCCTTCGACATTCGGGACATTGTGGATGGCGTGGCACACTTCGGCCAACTTGGCTATTTTCTCTTCAGTATGCAGCTTGGTGGTATCAATAACCATGGCCCAATGCTTTGCATGAACGGCGTTGGCATTGACCTTGACCGGAGACTGTCCACTGGAGGCCATGGCCTTGGGAGCCACGGCGATCCCGGCTGCAGCGATACCGGCAAGCTTGATGAAGGTTCTTCTGTCATTCTTCATTATTTCAAACCCTCCGGCTGAATGTGGCAATCCCAGCAGTAGGGAGAGACACCAGCGTCATCATGACACTTGTCACAGAACTCGGCCTTATTGGTGTGGCACTTCATACACGTGTTCTGCAAGGAGATGGTGAATTCTTTGCCCTTGTGGTTTGTATAGGTCCGCTTACCGTCGCGCAAAGCCCAGTCACGCCAGTCGTTGAGAAGCTGCATGTGCTTTTCGCGCATGAACTCCTTGGACTCGATGCATTCCTTTTCGCCTGCGGGGAGTTTCAGCTCGGGCTGTTTATACTCCTTGGTCACGGCTGTGCCCATCGCGAACGGGGCGCACAGCAAGGCGATAAAGATGAGCAGACCAGCGATGATCGGAAATCCGTAGTGCATCTTCATTTATGCATCCTCCATGTTCGGGGGAGTCCAATCGTCTTCCTCATCCTCATATCCAGGCAGGTATTCCTGACGCAGATTCATCTTGCGCTCGGATTCACCTTCCATGACCAGTGCGTTGGCAACCAGTTCATGGACGCCGGCAATGGTCACACCAGGTGCCCAGTAATCGGCCAGCGGGATCAGGGTCGCACGGTCAATGGCGCAGATACAGGCCATGGTGTTGACACCATGTTTTTCCTGCACATACCGAAGCGCGTTACCGCGAGGCAGACCGCCACGAAGACGAATTTCCATAATCTCGTCAGTATTCAAACCGGAACCACCTGCGCAACAGAAAGTCTGCTCGCGAGTGGTGCCATCGGGCATTTCAAAGTAGTTGTTACAAACATGCTTAATGACATAACGCGGCTCTTCCAGCAGTCCCATGCCCCGTGCGGGGTTGCAGGAATCGTGGAAGGTGACACGCAAATGGTCATTGCGGCTGGGATCGAGTTTCAGCTTGTTGTGCTTCATCAAGTCAGCCGTGAATTCGGTAATGTGCAACATCTTGGTTGCGGCAGATGTCTCGAACACGGTTCCGGTAATCGGGGACCGAGGAGTCGTCATGCCTGCGTGCTGGGTGTCACCTGTCATGGTATCCATGTACTGATGCACAACACGCCACATATGGCCACACTCACCACCAAGAATCCACTTACAACCAAGGCGTTCCGCTTCGGCGTACATCTTGGCGTTCAGCTTCTTCATGACTTCGTTATTGGTAAACGAGCCGAAGTTACCGCCTTCAGATGCGTAGGTGGACATGGTGTAATCAAGACCAATTTCATCAAACAGCATCAGATACCCCATGAAGGTATAGATGCCCGGGTCGGCGAACACATCGCCGGACGGGGTGATGAACAGAATCTCGTGGCCCTTTTCATTCAAGGGAGCCTTGACGCGCTTGCCAGTCACTTCCTCGATATCATCAACCATGAAATCCACGATATCCTTGAAGGCGTGGGGCTGAATTCCGAGGTGGTTTCCGGTGACGTTACAGTTGGCGACCGGTTCCATGATCCAGTTGATGTTCAAACCAACCAGGTGCATGAGTTCGCGGGCCATCATGGTCATTTCCGCTGTATCAATACCATATGGGCAATACAGGGAACAACGGCGGCACTGAGTGCACTGGTAGAAATAGATGAACCATTCTTTCAGGACATCCTCTTCCATGACACGAGAGCCGGTCAGCTTGCCCAGGATCTTGCCTGCCACGGTGAATTCACCACGGTACACGGAGCGCATCAGCTCGGCGCGCAATACGGGCATGTTCTTGGGATCGCCGGAACCGATGAAGAAGTGGCACTTATCGGCACAGGCTCCACACCGCACACAGATGTCCATGAACACCTGAAGGGTACGGAATTTCTTCAGTCTTTCGCGGAAGCCCTTGACCACGATTTCCTTCCAGTTGGGAGGCAGCTTCCAATCGGCTTCACCCGGATTCCACTGACGGGCCGGACCCCACAGACCGGGAAGCTTGGATTCCATATATTCCATCTTCTCGGGCTTGGCGGGGTAACACCAGTGACCCGGCGAAAAATCCACCGGGGTATCCATCCAGCCTGTGGCCGGCGGATTGTAATCTATGCTCTTGAAGAGCTCATCTGCTTTTGGGATGTCGGACATATCTTTTATCTCCTCAGATAAAGAAGTATCACCTCTTGGTGAACCCTGGGCCTAAGCCTTTTCCTCTGGGGCCTTGCCGTTTTCCGGATTGTCAAGCGGCAGACCGGCCTCAGCCATGGGGACACCGAATTGCTTTTCGTAGTCCGCGTATGGGTGGGCCTTGATGTTGGGATCGTTCCAGGGGTTCACGTGATGCTTGGCACGCGTATCGTTCGGCATGTTGCGCGTCGGAGACAGGAAGACTCCGGGGAAGTGCATCAATTTGCTGAACGGGAAGTATGCCATCAGGCAACTGACCAGGAAAACGTGAATGAAGAAGGAAACGCCGATGGTTTCAGGGACGACATAATTGAACGTCACCAGTCCCATGGCCAATTCCTTGATCGCGATCACATCTACCTTGGCATAGTACCGCATGTAGATGCCCGACAGGGCAATGGACAGGATCAAGAACAGCGGGAAGAAATCCGAAACATAGGAAATGTAGTTGATCCGGGGGTTAATCAATCTGCGACCCATGAGCAGCAGGATACCGGCAACAAGTCCGACGTCGGTCAGGTACATTGTCGGCGCGCCGATCTGCAAAAGTCCATCCACGAACTCGAGACCATTCACGAAGAAGGGAACCGGTTCCAGGAACAGACGAAGATGCCGCAGGGCAATGATAAAAAAGGAATAGTGGAAAACGATCGCAAAAAGCCACAACCACTTACTGGATTTGTAAGCGACTATGGGATGATCTTTTCCCTGATGCAGGGACACAGCGGTGTTCCTGAACAAAGACCGGAACGCAAAGACTTCCAAAACCATACGAAAAAATGTCTGTGCGCCGGTTTGGGGACAGTCCAGCTTGTTCTGTGGGAACAGCTTGGGGTCAAAAGACCGGAACTGACCACCGGTTGTGGGAATACGGAACGGCACGGCCGACCGGGCCCAGGTTATGACTTTATAAACAAAGCCAACAATAAAGATGATGAAAGCCGTTGCTGGGATGCAGACACCGAAGAAAGTCCTCATGTGTGCCGCATCAACCCCAAACAACGGGATCAACACCAGGAGAAAGACGAACAGAAGTGAGTAAAGAGCATTCATCTACCGTCACCTCGCTTGAAGGTTGGACCCACCGGTTGCCACCGGAGGCCTGCCACATTCGGTACACGCTCTCAAGGATTCGCCAAGATCTATACGACGACGTATGCAAAAAAAGAATTCACGGTAGTCCGTCAACCCCACCCCTCTGCACACTTCGGCCCGGTTCGCACACCGGAACCAACCCCCTAGAACGCGTCCCTAATCGACCGAATCTTCGGTCGTAACGTCCACTACCAATCCGGCTTTCCTGAGCAAGCTGCTCTGGGAGCGTTTAACCTCTTCAACGCGAAACCGGAAAACCTCATCGCGACTTTTTGTGTAGATGTCGAAAGACATCATGGCCAAGTTGTCTATCTTGGCCTCGAACCTCAACAATTCATTGAGGGTTCCATCTTTTTCCATGGACTTGAAGAACTCGTCGCGAAGCAATTTCTTCAAGAGAAAAACAAAGCTGAGGGCTTGCGAAGGGGTCAGATCCTGTACAGCCCGGATACGTATGAGTCTATCAAGACTCTTGGCGATCTTCCCCGCGTCCTGCCAATCAATCAGTTGCTCGACCAGCTCCCCTGTCGTCTCGATGATGGCGGCCCCGACGGGATTCTGAAATCGGTCTCTTTGCCGAGTCCAAACTTTCTGAGTTTCCAATGGATAGGTCTTGAGGACCATCTCCGCCCACTTCTTCGAGAGTTCGGCCTTTCGCTCGGCCAGCACGGATTCAAATGTCATTATTTGCTCGCAATACCTTGCAAAACATCAAATTCCAACCGCCTGATCAAAGCGGAGAATTCTCAGTTTCACAAGCGTGCATTGAAAAGTTGTGAAAAACATCACGTAAAGCTCAGAAACATATTCCAAACCCCTTTGAAAACGTCAAGGCTTTTTCCAGGAAAAACCGGCTATGAGAAAGGATATCAGGACTCGATCAAGCCTGATTTCACCGGCGAAAAACTCACCCCTGCTCCACCCTATTCCGTCCCATCCGCTTGGCCTTGTACAGGGCCTCATCAGCACGGTTCAGGACTTCTTCGATATTCCGATCGGATGGTCGCGCCGCCGTGACTCCAAAAGAGACGGTAAAGGGGATACGCTCACCTCCGGCCACTGTTTCAAGCGACGCATAGATGGTGCGAAGGCGTTCAGCCACTTCAATTCCCTTTTGCAACGGGGTTTCCGGAAGCACCACGGCAAATTCTTCGCCACCGAGTCTGCCAAAGATGTCGTTTTCCCGCAAGGTCTCAACGGACGCGACAGACAATCCCTTGAGGACCTGATCGCCAGCCTGATGACCATGGGTGTCATTGATGGACTTAAAGTAGTCGATATCCAGCATGAACACGGTCAACGGGTTATCGTACCGTTTGGCCCGGGCCAATTCCTTTGACGCAAGGATCAGGAAATGGTGCCGGTTACTCGCCCCAGTCAGACTGTCGATCGTGGCCAACTGTTTCAATTCCTGCTCAAGACGAATGCGTTGGGTGACATCATGAATGACTGAGTACAACCGCTGTTGCCCCTGCACCATGATCGGACCGGAATACACCTCCACATCCCGGACATCGCCCCCCTTGAGAGCGTGCTTCATGATAAAATAGGCTCTGGACTCCTCTCGTGAAAGCTGCATCTCCCGGAAGACGTCTTCCTGGGACAACACATTGATCTGGTCCATGGTCATAGCTCGCATTGCATCAACGGAGTACCCGTAAAAATCACTGGCCGCCGGGTTCGCGTCGATGATCCTTTCAGTCCGGGGGTCCACCAGCAGCATGATGGCGTGGTTATTTTCAAAAAAGGCCCGATATTGCTTTTCCCGTTCCAAAAGGACTTTCTCCGCCTCGATTCGATTGGTGATATCGCGGAAAGTCCCCTCAAAGGCCTCGACATTGCCCTGTTCATTTCGAATCAGATGGGCGTTGGCCTCGATCACGATGACAGCCCCATCCTTGCGCTGAATCTGAATCTGAAACCCTCGGGTCACGCCTTTCTCGACAAGCTGCCGTCGCAGACCGGCCCGCTCGTCCTTGATGAGGTACAGGCTATCAATACTTTTCCCCAGCAGCGCACTCTCTTTCTCGCCCAACAGTCGGCAGGTCGCCGGGTTCACCATCTGGATCGTTCCATCCAGGTCCGTCACCATGTACCCTTCTTCAATGGATTCGAAAATACGCCGAAATTTCTCTTCGCTTTCCAACAACACCCGCTCCGCCTTTTTTCGGGCGGACTCGTCGCGAATGACATTGACGATCCCAAGCGGCAGATTGTCATCACCAAGAATAAGCGATGCGGAATAATCTGCGGGGAATTCCTCACCGTCACTCCGTCGCAAGGGCATTTCGAAACGGGCTTTTTCTCCCTTGTCAAAGGCGGTCCTGGACTTGACCAGAAAGGCCTCATACTGAGCCGCATCGGTATGTAGGGAGGCCACCGGGGTTCCGCTCAATTCCTCATTGGACAGACCAAACATGGTTTCAGCCGCTGGATTGGCGTCCAGAATAATCTGATCCGGCGTCACGATAAGGACTGCTTCGCCCAAGGCCACGAAAGTATTCCGCAGCCACAGTTCCTTTTCGGCGAGAGCGTCTTCCATGGCCCGCTGTTCCGTGATATCCATCCCGGAACTGAGCACGCCGACAATCATGCCGCTCTCATTGGTCAACACCCTGTTTCGCCAATGAATCAATCGACGGGCACCATTTTTATCGACAATATAATTGATATGTTCGTCTTCGATTTCCGTCTGACCGGAAAAGATCATGTACAGGTAGTCACGCACTTCATCCCGCAGCGAATCGGGAATGAACAGGTCAACCCAATTCTTTCCGAGCAATTCATGTTTTTCATACCCAAGGTGTTCACACCCGGTCCGATTCATCATGGTGATCGCCCCGGACGCATCCTGCGCCACGACAATGGACCCGACCACATCGAGATAATGCGCCACTCGGTTCCGTTCCCGACTCAACTGCCGTTCGGTCTCCACACGGAAGGAGATATCATCCACAGTCACGGCATACCCCGGACATCCGACACAGACATCGCCCAACCGCACGACCGAAAGTGTCAGGTGTTTTTCACCATACCGCGTCGGAACCACGACATCGGTTCGGTTGCCGCCGGATTTCTCCATGCCCGTCAGACAAATTTTCCGAATCCCGGATGCCAACCACGGCACCGCTTCTTCAAGCGACAGCGATTGTCTGGTTTCAAAAAGAACGGTATCGAGAGAAAGGACCGCACCGGCCCGTGCGTTGACATTCAGAATATCCATGCTTTCATCAAGGATGAAAGCAGGCGTATCAAGCTGTTGAAACAGCGTCAGAATGGCTTCCTTTTCCCGCTCCCAGTCAGGATCAATGGACGCAGACACCCCCCGAGGCAACGTGTCCACCAACTCGGAAAAAAAGCTGTCCCACGCGGTTCCTGCGACATCCGAACCTTTTTCATGGGCTTGGATATACGCCAAAACACGCTTTTTCAGCCATTCTTCGTTATCTTGAATATATTGTTCCAAACGGTCCATTTTCATTCCCGACCAAAACATGCACGACGGTCAACAGGAGAGAACATATCAAAAACCCCCTCCTGACGGTAGTGAAATTCCGAAATTTACCACAATTCTCCCAAGCAGACACCGCTCTCGCGCCCCGCATCAGGGAGAAATAAAAGGGACACCTTTTGCTCCACAGGGGCCTTTCAACCGACATCAATCCGGTCAGCCCGACGGGTTTTGCCATAAAAAACACCCTGAAAGGTCATACTTTCAGGGTGTCTCAATCTCTCAAAACAAGGGAAACCAAACGTACTGTTGCTCCCTTTCTCAAAAAGCGCGTTATGCGTCCGAAGTCGGTACATCCGGTGTTTCGGCCAAAGGTTCGGCTTCTGCCACAGTCTCGGTTTCGTCCATATCAAGCTCGGGACGGGGCGCAGCCTGAGGCGGTTCCATGTAGCGCGCAAAGACCAAAAATCCGGTGTGCGCCACCATGCGATCATCGGGCCTGAGTCGATCAGGCACCGGTTTCCAATGACGAATCAGGATTTCCAACACTTCCTGATCGGCAAAAGGCCCGTCTTCCAATCCTCTCAGCAATTCGGAAACCTGATTGACCGTGGGCAGCAAAAAGCCACACATGGCCCCCGGAATCACGGCTTCTGGGATGGAATGAAGGTATTCCCACGGGGTTCGCACATCCAGAAAGAGTGCATCCGCACCGGAATGTTTGAACCCGTCTTCAATATTTTGATTGACCTGTTCGACGCGATTGGCCAGGCCGACACGCTCCAGGTTCTTGCCCGCCAGTTTATAAAAATCAGCGCGTCGTTCGTAGGTGATAACCTTACCGGTATCGCCCACAAACCAGGCCAAAGCCGTGGTCAAGCCACCGGACCCTGTGCCGGATTCGATAACGGTCGATCCTGGACCAATGCCCAGTTTCATCATCAAGTACCCGATTTCTTTTGGATACATGATCTGCGTCTGTCGTTTCACGCCTTTGATGAGGTCATGCAGGGTGGGTTTCAAGACCAGATACGGCCTGCCCAGATGCGTTTTTACATACTGGCCGAAACCGGCCTCAGCAACCTCGTCCATAAGCAACTTGCCATCATGGGTGTGAACTTCACCGCCAGCTTCAAGCTTGCGAAGGTATCGTTTGCCCTTGTGGCTGATAAGTAAAATGAGTTGTCCGGATTCAATCATTGGTTCGGCCTCCTAGAATAATGGCCTTGAGGTACGGTCAGGTTGAAGGGAAGTCAAGAAAAACGGTTCAATCAGGCACACGGCACAGTCACGACCACCGAGGTTTGATTCTCTGTATCCGACGTATTCACCTGAATGTCGCCGCCAACGGTCTTGACCACGAGCCGGGCAGAATACGTCCCAAGCCCGGTTCCGGTAACCTTTCCTGATGTGACATATTTTTCAAAAAAGGTCTCCCTGATCTCGAGAGGAATCACGCCAGCATTGCGAATACAAAGCCGCACGATTCCGGCGTCACATTCGCCCACATCCACAGTGACCGTTCCTTTTCTGGGGGAGGCTTCAATGGCATTCTTCAACAAGTTGGCAAACATGGATTCATAGAGCATTTCCTGTCCCAGGACATGCAATCCGTGATGTGACGTCGTGCGTTCGTCGCCAGAATCAACGTCCACGGTCACTTCAAGGCTTGCCGCCACATCCTGCAATTCCGCGAGCACGTTCGTGACAACCATCATGAAATTCACTGGAGTCGGCGTATGTTCATAGGTCCCGGCCTCCATCTTGTACACGGTCATGGCCATACCAGCCATACGCAGCACCTTCCGGCCTTGTTGCTCAATGGTCTTCAATATTTCTCGCAAATCGCCTTGGACAATTTCTTCATCCATGAGCAGCACATTGCACGCGTTGATCATTCCCAAAATAGGGGCCTTGAGGTCGTGTGCCACGATTCGATCCACATCTTCCTTGAGATGTTCCAACCGCTTTTGTTCGGAAATATCGACAAAGGCTTCCAGCAAACAGGGCCCATTGTCCACCATCACCCGGGACACGGACTGAAGCACGGGCAAAGAAGAGCCATCGGCCATGAGAAGATCACATTCTCCACTCATGAAATCCCGCCCGTCGTCCTCGTCCAGAGACAGACACACAGACGCATCACCTTTACACAGGAAATCACAACAAACCTGCCCGATCAATTTTTTACGGGTAAACCCGGTCATGGAGAGTATGGGCGTATTGACATCCACAATTTCCCGCGTTTTTTCATCCAGCAATACCAGCCCGACCGGCATGGCATCCATGATCGCCCGAAGTTTGCGCTCATTGTGTGCAAGGCTCTTTGTCGCGATTCGCCGATCCGTCACGTCGTCGGCAAAACAATAAAAGAGACGCCCCCCTTCCGCATCCGACGTGGTCATGCAGTCCATTCGAACCCAAAGAGGAGCCCCGTCCTTGCTCACAAGACGAGTTTCATAGCCCAGAATGGGTCTTTCTACCTGGAGTCCGGCAAACAATTCTTCGGCATCAATCCGGTATTGCCAGATGGAGTGCGGGCCACCCGACTTCCGGGCCAATTCAACCATTTCCTGGAGCGACGCATACCCAAGCATCTCGGCAAACGCCGAATTCCATTCAATGGGCAACCGCCCTGAACTGCCCCGCATAATGGGAATGGGCGCATCCTTGTACATCGTCAGCCAGTGTTCCCTGAGACGAAGCAATTCGGCCTCGACAGTCTTTCGTTGCCGAATCTCACGTTCAATAACCCGGGTCAGACCAGCCTTTTCCCGCCCCAACGAATGGACCTCATCATCTAAATGCTCCAAAGAACTTTCCGCGACATGGAAAGACGAAAGCCAGAACCACAACCCTATTCCCAACAGGGTAAACCCACCTGTATATCCCACTCCCTGCTCAAGGAAAAAATACAAATCAATGGGGTGGCGATCCGTGGCCCGTGTAAAAAGGCTCAGCGTTCCAGCCATATTCATGAAAGCACCAAAGAGAACAAGCATTACGCCGATCTTGAGGCACAGGTATCCACGACGGGCACGTATCACGTCCCTGTCGGCACGAATAAGCACCAACAGGATGCCACCGAGGACACCCATTTGCGCCATTCCGAAAAGACTCTCGACCATGCACAACCTCCTGAGACTCATTCCCGACACTACACGAAAAAAAACGCCACCTCCAATTATTAACTGAAAAAGGACCATCTTCTGCTTGCATAAAACCCGCACGAACTGTAGCACAAATCGAATCACACCTTGACAGCCGTGAACCAGTTCTTAATAAACTCCCATAGATTTTGATTTCTCCATTTCAAGATATAGAGTATAGCATGGCATATAAATATATTTTCGGACCAGTGATGAGCGGTCGATTAGGTCGCTCCCTTGGACTCGATCTGCTTGGGGACCGAATTTGTTCCATGGATTGTGTGTATTGCGAAGTTGGAGCCACCAGGGTGTTGACCGTTGAACGGAAACCCTATGTCCCGGCAAACGCCATTCTTGAAGAATTGGCCGCCTGGAAAGCCGAAGGGCTGACCATGCCCGATGTGGTGACACTGGGAGGATTGGGAGAACCCTGCCTGAATTCCGAGATGGGTGCGGTCATCACCGGAGCACGAAAGCTGTTTCCGGACACGGATATTGCCGTGTTGACCAATGCCAGTCTCATGGGTGACCCGGATGTTCGCCGCGAATTGGCACTGGCAGACAGTATTCTGCCCAGCCTGGATTCGTTGATGGAGGATGAATTCACCCGGGTGAATCGTCCCTGTAAAGGATTTTCGCCCGCAGGCATCGCCGACGGGTTGCTTGAGTTCAAAAAAGAATTCAAGGGAAAAATATTTTTGGAGATTTTGCTTGCCGAAGGAATCAATGACACAGACGAGAACCTCGGCAGGTTAAAGAATTTTTGCGAACGACTTGCTCCCGACCGTGTTGACGTGGTCACATTGACCCGTCCAGGAACGGTCAAGGGAGTCCGCCCCGTGGACGGGGAGGTTCTAAGTCGTTGGCGCATGACGCTTGAGAGCGGAAAGACCGGCGTTCAGACGCACCAGGTGACCGACAGGACAACGATCAGCACGAAACATGTGACAGAGTTCGTCATCGCATCCCTGACCCGCAGACCGCAAACCGTCTCTCAACTGGCACAGGCCCTGAATGTGGACCCAAAACAGGTTCAATTCGCCGTGGAAGCCCTTCTGAAAAAGGGCGAAATACTCCCCCGGGATGACCGGGGAGAAACGTATTACCACGGGACACGGCCAGCCCCTGAATAATGAAAGGCGTCATGAGAAACATCACACATTTCTCGTCACGAGGTTAGAATGCCCAACAAGAAAAAACGGCAGAAAATGTTCATTTCGGTGCTTCCAGGTGAACAAGTTGAAGTCGTGATTGCCGAAGAAGGCAAAGTCAACGAATACTATGTAGAAATGGTGCACCAGGCAAAGACCAAGGGCAACATCTACAAAGGTTACATTCACAACATCGATAACGGCTTGCAAGCCGCCTTCATCAATTACGGAGCCGAACGAAACGGATTTCTCCAGATTGATGAAGTCCACCCGGAATACTACACGGGCAACTTCACCCAAAAAAAAGGCTCGCGCTATCCGCTCATGCAGAAAGTGCTCAAGCCCGGCCAGGAAATTCTGGTCCAGGTCGTCAAGGAACCCACTGGCAAGAAAGGGGCGTTTCTCACGTCCTATCTGTCCTTGCCCGGACGGAGCTTTGTCTACACGGTCGGACGCTCTCAAATGGGCGTTTCCCGCAAGATTGAAAATGAAAAAGAACGCACCCGTCTCAAAAAGGCCCTGGAATCCTTTGAAACCACCGAAGGCGTGGGCCTTATCGCCCGCACCGCCGCCGTGGGACAATCCAAGGCCGCCCTGGAACGGGATTACAAATATCTGAATCGTCTCTGGACCGACATCCGCTCCAATGCACAAAAAGAGAAAGCCCCTGTCCGAGTCTATAAGGAACTGGGACTGGCTGAACGCGCCGTGCGCGATTACCTGACCTCTGATGTCACGGAAGTCTGGGTGGACGATCAGGAAACCTATGACCAGATCAGCAAATTCGTCAAACTGGCCTTTCCCCGGAAAAACAATCTGGTCCGCCTCCACGACGAAAACGATCTGTCCCTGCTGGAACGGTTCAATCTTCTCAAACAAGTGGAAGAAATCTATTCCCGTGAAGCATCCATGCCGTCCGGAGGTCGTCTGGTCTTTGACGCGACCGAGGCCCTGACCGCCGTGGATATCAACTCCGGCAAAATCGGCGGCGAACGGAATTTCCAGAAAATGGCGCTCAAGACCAATGTGGAAGCCGCCCGGGAAATCGCCCGACAGCTCAGGCTGCGCGACATCGGCGGACAAGTGGTCATCGACTTCATTGAGATGAAAAATCCCAAGGACTGCCGTGAAGTCGAAAAAGTCATGCGTGCCGAACTGAAAAACGACCGCGCTCGGACAGACGTCAATCGCATTTCCTCTTTCGGACTGATGGAGCTGGTTCGCCAACGCCTCGGTTCCTCGGCCATCGCCATTTCAACAGAACCGTGTCCCTGCTGCAAAGGCACCGGGATCCGTCGTAACATGGAATGGCAGGCCCTTCAGGCACTCAAGGAAATCCATCGGGCACTGCGAACCTCCGACGAAGACCAGATCGAGCACACCTGTGAAGAGGAACTCGCCATTTATCTGCTCAACAGTAAACGTGGTATTCTGGCGAACTTGGAAAAACGGTACGGCAAGACCGTTCACATCGACTTGGAATATGAATACGACGAATAGCCATTCGTCCGATCTGAAAATCAAAAAAAACGCCCCGAAGCCATGGCTTCGGGGCGTTTCTCCATTAAAACATGATTCCTTCAAGACAAAAAAGGACATCAGCCGTTCTCTCGCCTGCACACTTCTCAGTCCTCACACCACTGCGGGCAGAGTGAAGATAAAGGATGATCCGACCCCGACTTCCGACTCGACCCAAATCCGACCACCATAATGCTCGACAATCTCTCGGCAGATAGTCAGACCAAGACCTGTTCCCCGGGGTTTGTTGACCATGGTGTCCGAACGGGTCTGATGAAATTTCTCGAAAATCTGCGCCTGATCGTCGGCATGAATCCCGGTTCCGGTATCCACAACCTCCACGCGCAACTGACCGAAACGGGGAAATGCCCGCAAAGTGACGGTCCCTTCTTCAGTAAACTTCGCTGCGTTGTTCAGCAAATTAATCAGCACCTGCTGGACACGGTCTGGATCTGCGACCACCGTGGGCAACCCGGATTCCACTTCCGTGATGAGTTGCAGATCGGTCTGG
The DNA here is from genome assembly GCF_010468615.1 of Pseudodesulfovibrio sp. JC047. Classification (NCBI taxonomy): domain Bacteria; kingdom Pseudomonadati; phylum Thermodesulfobacteriota; class Desulfovibrionia; order Desulfovibrionales; family Desulfovibrionaceae; genus Pseudodesulfovibrio; species Pseudodesulfovibrio sp. JC047. Next base: position 37,330 of record NZ_WUEH01000002.1, read on the forward strand.
GAAAACATGCCACTGACAGAATTGGCGGCCACATCAATCACTTCATCCATGCTCAACCGCATGTCACGCCAGCCCATGGACCCGGATTCGATCTTGTTGAGATCCAGCACATCATTGATGAGCCGGGTCAACCGTTCGCCCTCATGACTGATAATCAACAGATTACTCTGAATTCGTTCGCCTTTTCTGACAAGACGGTCTTCCTCGACCAAAGGCATGAAATTCCTTGAAAATTCCTTATTCAACAACTTGGCGAATCCCAGAATGGACGTCAACGGAGTCCGCAATTCATGTGATACTGACGAAAGAAAAGCCGACTTCATCTCATCGAGTTCCCGCAAACGCTGGTTGGCCTCTTCCAACTCCTGGGCCTTCAACACCAAATCTTCTGTCCGATCCCGAACCAGTTGTTCCAAATGCCGATTCAGATCGGCCAGGTCCTGCTCGGCCTGCTTTCGCTCGGAAATATCTTCAAGAATACCATCAATGAAAACCAGCGTCCCTGTCTCGTCATAAATGGCCCGCGCGTTCAACGACCCCCACATGGTCTTGCCGTCCCGGCGATAGTACTCGGCTTCAAACCGTTTGACTTCCCCCTCAGTACGCACCTTTTCGAAAAAATTCTGCATGTGTTCCGGATTCACCATGATCCGGGAACTCAGACTTCGCACATTGGCGAGAAATTCTTCGACCGACTCATACCCGAATATCCGGGCCATGGCCGGATTCGCCCGACGCAACACCCCGTCCGGCGTGGCCTGAAAAATCCCTTCCACGGCGTTCTCGAAAATGCCACGGAACTTTTCTTCAGCCTCCTGCAACGTCTTGTTCATTGTTTGCAGTTTATTTTCACGCCCTTCAATCTCAATGGACATACGCCGGAACCGCTTGGCAATATCCAGCAATTCCGCGTGATAGACTTCGCCAAAATCATAGGAAAAGTCACCTTTCGCAACTCGGGCAATCCCGGATTGAAGCACCATGAGCGGTTTATTCAAAAACACCCGCAAGAGCAGCCCCGTGATGGCCAGAATAACGGAAATGGACACAACGATAATGATGATCGAGACAAGCATCTGCTCGTCCAGACGCTTTTTGTCCCGCGCCAAAGTGAAATCGATCTCGGCCCGACCAATCTTTCGTCCTTCAAACACGATGGCGCGGACCTTGCTGAAATCGGCCTGCGAACCGGAAAACTTCTCATGGGCGAACACGACTTCATCCCGCGAACCATAGATGCGGATTCCCTGAACCATGTCATCATGGGTATACACCGACCCGATCAGCCGCGCGTTGTCGTAATCCAGATTCCAGATGGGTACGGCCAGTATTTCGGCCACGCTGGTGATGGTGTCCTCACCCTTTTCATCGGCGGTGGCCCACATTTCCTCGGATTGTTGCCAATAGATATAGCTCCCCATGGCCGTGGCAATGAGCATGACAATCACCACAAGACTAAATGTCAGGTCGCGTGAGATCGACCGACTTGTCATGAGTGGTTTTGATTTTCTTGCTGTTTTTGCGCTCATGGGTGCTCGTAAAAAACGGACGTTTTCATTCCTCTCTGACGGAATATATTGTCAGATAAGGAACGTACATCACTCATAGACTGCTGTCATCCGTCTTATAAAGCATACTTGGCCCGAATGGCTTCAACCGTTCCGTTCGCAATGAGCCGTTGAACCGCTCCGCGAACCTTTTCAATCAAGACCGACGATGCGTGTCTGGAGACATACACGGTTATCGGAACGGAAACGATTTCATACGGTTCGGAAAAGGCTTTTCTGGGCACATCATGAGAATTCAAGGCGTATTCCACCCCAAGACGTGGTCCATAAACCGCATCCACCCGTCCCCCAATCAACAATTTGAGACTGTGGACAAAGCTCCGTGTCGAGCAGGGGACCATCTCCTTTTCCCGGGAAATACGGGCACCACCTCGGGCACCGCGAAGGGCGGCCACCCTTTTCCCCTCCAACGCATCCAGCGAATGGAAATGAGTCCCGGCCAGGCCAACCACCACCGACTGTTCCTGAAACACCACCCCGAGATTATGGCCTACGGTCTCGGCCTCGGGCGATGCGAACAGGACAATCATATCCGCCCGCCCCATCTTCATTTCCTCAAGTCCACGGCACAGACGGGCCGAAATATCGACCACTTCAAGCCCGGCCTCTTTGGCAATGGCCGTCCCGAGTTCACTGCACAGCCCACACTGCTCCCCCTGCTCCCAATACCAGTATGGCGGCAAGTCCAGCGAAACAATACGCAATTCTTCCGCTCTCCCGACACCGACCGTCAGCAGAAGCATCCCGAAAACACATCCCAAAAGACACTGTTTGAACATGGCCTATCCCCGTAACACGAATAATTGGACTCCTTGTATCATAAAACACTTTTAATTTTAAGACCTCCTTGCCTAAAATGAATGACCAAATCGTTCTTGCCTTCACTCGGCCCCTCCTTTATTGAACGGCCTATCATCATGATAAAAAAATTGTCCGCACTTTGCACTCTTTGCCTGCTCGTCCTGCTCCTGACTCCCGGTCAGGGCCGATGTCATCCCCATGTCTTTGTGGATGTTTCCTTGTCCTTTTCCATTGGAAAAACAGGACTGGACGGAATCGGGGAACACTGGGTCTTTGACGAAATGTTCACTCAGGCCATCCTCAGCGACCTCGGATTGGACGCCGAAACCCTCCCCACAACATTGGGTCAGGAAAAAATCCGGGACGGCGCGTTCGCCTATCTGGTCAACTTCGGGTATTTCACCTTCATCGAATCCGCAGGCAAACGGATATCCGTCACCGAAACCAGGGACTTCAGGGCATCACTGGACGAGGGGCGACTGGTCTATACCTTTTTTATCCCGTTGGATCTTCCATTCGAACATATCAAAAACTTTCGTATCGCGGTTTTCGACAAGGAATATTATTCCGATATCGTACTGGTCAAAGACGATATTTCCTTTGAAATTGATGGCATGGCCCAGGTCAGCCACTCTTTCAAACCAGCCAAGGATCAAACCTATTGGAAATTCATCGTTCCGGAAGCAGTGCACCTCTCCATCACCAACGCCGGAAATACGACAAAAACGCCGACTCCCGCCCCTGTTCAGCTTGAAGAAGTCGAAGGTCCCGGCCCGATCGAACGCATCATGACTCTGGTCCGCTCCACGCAACGGGAGCTGACCCAACACCTCAACGATTTTGGAATGCAGCTCAAGGACAACCCCCTTGGCTCGGCACTCTGGATGTTCCTCGGCCTGTCTTTTGTCTATGGCATTGTTCATGCGGTAGGCCCTGGACACGGTAAAGCCGTTGTCTGTTCGTATTTTCTCAGCAATCCCGGATCACTGCTCAACGGAGCGATCATGGGCAACGCCATCACGTTCATCCACATGAGTTCGGCGGCCCTGGCCGTGGGCGCAGCCTATCTCATTTTTTCCACCGGCATGGGAGGCTTTGCCGCAGCCAGCCGAACCCTGCAACCGGCCAGTTACGCCCTGCTTGGTCTGATGGGACTTTTCCTGCTAGGCAAGGCTATACGTGACATCCTCAAAGGCGGCATGTTGTCCGCTTCTTCTTGCGATCACGACCACGACGAACCAACCGGCGGCACCTTGAAATCCATCCTGTCCGTGTCCTTTGTCACCGGACTCGTGCCCTGCCCCGGTGCCGCCGTCATCCTCGCCTTTGCCATCGGCCTGAATATCTTCTGGATCGGCATCCTCGCCTTGATCTGCATGGCCGCAGGCATGGGGCTGACCACCACTCTATTCGCCTGGGTGGCCGTCACCGCCAGATCAGCGACACTCAAACTCTCCGGTGCCAATAGAAAGCTCTTCAATGTCCTCTACGCGGCCCTGTCCATCTGCGGAGCCGCTGCCATCGCCATCTTTGGCGCGGCCCTCTTCTTCGGAAGCCTGACAGGATAACCCCCCGATTTCCGGGCGTTCACACACCGCCCTCCAAATCCGTCTTTCCCTGCTTGCTCTATTCCTGACTCAAGAAAAGAATTGACATTTTTTTTCTCTATTTGATAAAAAAAGCTCATCAAAACTTCAAAAAAGAAAACAATACATTAATTTATCATGAAAAAAACACTTGATACCCAAGACAAAAAACTGGTTGCCGCTCTCACACAGGATGGACAGTTGTCCCCGTGCAAAATCGGAACAGGTATGGGCGTCACGGCTCCCACGGTCCGATCTCGCCTGAAAAATCTGATCGCAGCGGGCGCGCTCAAGGTCGCTGGACTGGTGAACCCCATGGCGGCCAAGGGATTGACCGTTGCCATGGTGGGGCTGACGATCCACAGCCACGAGCAGCTCGACGAAAAGCTGGACCAAATCGGTGCGCTGCCCCGGGTCAACTGGTGCGCGGTAGTGACCGGACGCTATGACATTATCGTGGAAATCATCTGTATGGATGAAATGAGCGATCTGTATAATTTTCTGGATCAGGACCTGTCCAAAATTGGCGGGGTCAACTCCAGTGAATCGTTTGTCGTCATGAAATCCCGACGAAAATGGCTCCTGTTACCGGATGCCGTTACTGACAGATTCGACGCATAACCCCTGCTCGAAAAGCGGGACTTCTTCAAAGGAGAGAGCATTTATGATTGTAGGAATTCCAAAAGAAATCAAAACATTGGAAAATCGGGTGTCCATGACTCCCGGTGCTGTCGAATCACTGGTCCGTCACGGCCACACCGTTCTCGTGGAAAGTGGAGCCGGTCTCGGAAGCGGACTGACTGATGCGGAATACGAAGCCACCGGAGCGTCCATGGTCTCGGCCAAAGAGGCCTGGGACGCCGAAATGGTCATCAAGGTCAAAGAGCCGCTGGACTCCGAATTTCAATACCTTCGCGACGGTCTGATTCTCTTCACCTATCTGCATCTGGCAGCCGCAGAAAAGCTGACCCACGCCCTGCTGGAGTCCGGCACCACCGGCATTGCCTATGAAACCGTAGAATCCCCCGACCACACCCGGCCCCTGCTGACACCTATGTCCGAAGTGGCTGGTCGCATGGCCACGCAGGTGGGCGCGCATTATCTTGAAAAGACCCAGGGCGGCCAGGGCATTCTGCTCGGCGGCGTGCCCGGCGTCTCCCCGGCTGAAGTGCTGGTGATCGGCGGTGGCATCGTGGGCACCAACGCGGCCCGTATCGCCATGGGCATGGGTGCTCGCGTCACCATTCTCGATCTCTCGCACCAACGGTTGCAGTATCTTGACGAAATTTTTCAGGGACGGATCACCACCATGATGTCCACGGAACCCAATATCCGCCAGATGGTAGCCAAGGCGGACCTGATCGTGGGCGCGGTCCTTCTCCCCGGTGCAAAAGCACCCAATCTCATCACGCGGGACATGCTTCCCCTGATGAAAAAGGGATCAGTCATCGTGGATGTCGCGGTGGATCAAGGCGGTTGTGTCGAGACCATCAAGCCCACCACCCATGACAATCCCACGTATATCGTGGACGACGTGGTCCACTACGGCGTGGCCAACATGCCCGGCGCAGTTCCCCGCACCTCGACCTTCGCTCTGGTCAACCAGACCACCCCGTATGCCCTGCGCCTGGCGGCACAGGGTTTGGACGCCCTCAAAAACGATCCCGGTCTGGCCCTCGGCCTGAACACCTACAAAGGGCACCTCACCTGTCCGGCCGTCGGCGAAGCCTTTGACCTCCAATCCCTGACCCCCGAAGAGGCCCTCGCTCTCTAGACACGAACACGTCACCATTCCAACAAGAAACAGGCCCCGGTCAATTGACCGGGGCCTGTTTCTTGTTCAGGTCTCCATTGCAAATTATCCATTGAAAAGCATCACACACCGTCTCCATCAACGGACAACAAGTTTCTGGCCCGGTCGGATGGTCGCTTTGGTGGACAGCTTGTTCAGTTTGCACAACTGCCACAACGTCATGTCGTGTGTATGGGCGATGGCGGTCAGGGAGTCTCCTCGCCTGACCACGTAGGTTCTGGGGGCAAGTGTCTTGCGGTATTTGGCGATGAGTGGATGATACCGTTTGGCAAACCCTTCGGCCGCACCCTGTGGCAAATACAAGATATGCTCACCTTGCGGGATGGTATCGCGCAACAATTGCGGATTCAAGTCCCGAATCGTCTTGTAATACGTCTTGGCCGCCTTGGCCACGATGGTCACCGGCGTGGGGTATTTGGCCTTGAGCTTGATCCGATCAAACGCCATCGGCGAATAATATTCCTCGGGGCGCACATCAAATCCATATCGGACCGGATCGGACAAAAGGAGTTTGGCGGCAATGGCGCGCACGATGTACCGTTGCGTCTCCATGGGCAAATGCAGGCGGTAGTAGTCCTTGACCTCCTGCTTCTCTATCTGTTTTTTCAGCCCCTGCTCGCCCATGTTGTATCCGGCACACGCCAATGTCCACGAATTGAACATCTCGTGCAGTTCCCCCAGATACCGCACCGCCGCCCGGGTCGCGAGATAAAAATTGCGCCGTTCATCCAACGACCGGTTCACCACAAGGCCATAATTCCGCGCCGTGGAGGGAATGAACTGCCACACGCCACGCGCACCCTTGCTCGAACCGGCATGGGGTTTGAGCGCACTCTCGATCACCGCGATATATTTCAAATCATCAGGCATTCCCGCACGTTCAAGTTCGGCCTCAACATACGGAAAATATCGCCCGGTCCGTTTCAACCACAGAATCACCTGCGCACGGTCCCACAGCATGAGCAACAGCTCCTTTTCCAACCGTTCCCGCACTTCGGGCAGATGAATGGGGACATATTCACCACAAAAATCAAGCGGACCACGGAGACGGATAGCGGATTCCAAGGACGGAAAAACCGCCACTTTCATGGGCTGAGTCTGGGCCGGAGACCGAGCGAATCCAGGAACCGTCCAAAACACAAGCAAAAAAACCACCAACAGCGGAAAACCAACATGCCGAGTGGACACAATTTCTCTCCATAAAACCCGCACCAAGACGTGCCCGGTGCGGACTGTTTTCTTACAGTTTCGATTTCAGCACGATGTCCGTAATGGGACCGCGTGAACGGTCGCCCTTGAGGACCATGTGTGCATAATTCTTGTATCCTTTGAGTTTGCGGACTGTCCAGTTGAGTCCGTTGTTCGACTCATTCAGATAGGGATTATCCACCTGCCGGGTATCGCCGAGGCAGAAGCATTTCACCCCATCGCCCATGCGGGTCAACAAGGCACGGGTCTCCCCCCGGGACAAATTCTGCATCTCATCCACAATGACCACCGCGTTCTCAATGTTCATTCCGCGAAGAAATGCCACAGGTTGAACTTCAAACCGCTTTGTATTGAATTTGAAAGACTCCCCGGCCGGGTCCTGAAACAGCCGATTGGCTGGTCGGATATCGTGCAGCTTGACGAGCAGATCCTGGATGTACTTGACATACGGCAACATTTTTTCTTCAATATCACCGGGTAGATATCCCATCTTTGCCCCGATCTCCACAACCGGTTTGACCAAATAGATCTTGCGGTATGGGTTGTCTTTGCGCTCCAACGTCAGATACAGGGCTGCGGCCAGAGACAAAAAGGTCTTGCCGTAACCGGCCTCGGACTGGATGGACACCAGATCAATGCCGTCCTGCACCATCAACTCCAGTGCAAGATTCTGATACACCGAACGAGGCTTCACGCCCCAGATTTCATGGGTATACCCGATCTCGCGAGGGCCGTCAGGGCCGTAAAACACCGGGATGCCGTTCTCCCATTTGAAACAGTTACGAACCGAGTCCTCTCCTTCGTCCACAAACCCGGTATATCGTTGAGATTCCGAACGAAACGGATCAGAATCTCGATATTCTTCGCTGGGAATACCGTAGCACCTGGCCTTGATCTGAAGAATACGGTCATTGGTGATGAGCGTAGCCTCTTCCGGGCCGACGTGCATGATCTCCTTGAGAATACGATCATCCATCACGGGATCGGTCAATGTCTGAGCAAAATCTGGCGGGAAGATGTTGACGGCGTCATCGTGCAGGATGGCACGCACGGCCTGGGCCACCACATGGCCAATACGCGGGTCCTTTTTGAGACCATCCAATTCGGCAAGGACAGTATACGGTATATATATCTGGTTTTCCGCCCCGTTTCGCAGGGCGATGATGCATTTGGGATTTTCAATGAGGACGTTGGTATCGAGGACAAAATGCTTCTGGGCCATACTCCCCCGTCCATATGTTTGAAAGTTGATTCATGGGCTTCATCTCGCCATGTCCCCGAGGTCGGGTCTCAGTGAATCAATTTCATCGGCACCTCCATACTTTTTCCATTCCTATCTTGAACCATGACGACTTTTTAAGAAAAAGTCTAGACGCAAAGTGCCGCAGCATTCGATCGACACCATGACGAACAGGTGACAATCACCACATATTCATCTCGCGCTCCACCTCACGCTGTCAGGGCCGCCAGAATCAACCCTGAAGGATCCTGTTCCATAAGCGTATGCCAAAATTCGGTCTCCTGTCCCTGACTCACAGCACACTCCAGCCCGAGGCGCAGCTCCTCCAACCCGGACTGCCGCCGATACGCCCCCAGATTCGCCAAGCCCAACGCCAGGTCGAGCCGCCAGTCATCCCGCTGAGACAAGGTCAGGGAGGACAACAGGCCCACCCGGGTCTGCTCAAACCCCGGCAAAGGACGGAGGAGTGACTCCAGCAACCGATTCGCCGGTTGATCGTCCGGATTCCGGGCCAAAATCACCAGAAGACACTCTGCCGCAGATCCCGGGATATGCCGATCCGCGTCAAATGACAGCCCCTGTCTGACCACGCGGCCCTGACATACGAATTCCCGCGCCCACCGCATCAAGACATCCCGCATTGAATGCAGTCCCTCGCACGGCTCGTCCTGCCCGGCAAAAAATCGAAAAGCACAGGCTCGGGCCGCGTCCACATCATCCATCTGAACAGCGGCCAAAGAAGCGGTTCGGCACACGATCGGATCACTCTTCGAAGCCGGACGTGCCAGCACTGTCGCAATATTCCGTCGGAGCGCGGCCCGATCTCCAAACAGGGCCTGCATCCGAAAAGCCATGGCCACCACATCCACATCCTGCGGCACCGCCGCAAGTTTGGAAAAAAGAGTGGCAGACCCAACGCGCACCACACCAGCTTCGACCATGGCGCAAGCCGTCAAGGCCGTCCACTTGGCCGCATCATGCCCGGTCGCCCTGTTTTTGGAGGCATTCGCCCCATATTCCAACAGCTGAACCACCCGATGATCGGGCAAATGTTCCGCGGCAATCCGGGCATGGGCCGCCCGTCCCATGATCCCGGCCAATCGCGGATTGGTATGATATATGGCGACTTTCTCTCCCAACTCAAGGACATGCGAATACGTGTCCATCTCTCGACCCGGCTCGAACAATTCCGCTTGTTCCTCGATCGTTTGGCCAAGCACGAGGCAACCGCAGGAGGCCCCTTCAAACAGCCGAAAGTTGACCTCGCCAAAAATGGACTCATTGGGAATCACCCGGCTGTCGCGATACAGGGCCATCATGTCGGGAAAGGCCAACGCCTGTTTCAGCGTCAACCCTTGCCCGGCAACCGCCTTTTGCAAAAATTCGATCATCCATTTGCGGGTGGGCCGCTGATCATTGACCCGCCCGACAAAGGACACATCGTGCCCCCGTCCGGTCCAGTCGACAAACGGCTCCCGATGGCCGTACCACGGCAGCCAACGCACATCCGACGCACCGTGTTCCGCAAGCCGAGGTATCCAGGCCTTTTGCGTGGAACAGACCACATCGAAACACCGGGCGTACACACTGTGCCAATGGGCGTTGAGATGCGGATCAATGCACCAGAACAGCAACGGTACATCCAACTGATCCAATCCGGTCAGAATCGTGCGGCCCGCCATATGCTCAACCTGAAGCACCATGTCAGGCGATGTTCCAGAGCGATCAAGCGCGGCCGGAAGATCAAAAAACGGCGTCCCGGGCGTCCGAAAAGACACCACTTCGATCCCCGCCCGAACAAAGGCCTGTTCAAGCTCGGGCTGTCCATCCACAAGACACAAGGTATGAATATCGCTCATCATGATCGGTATATACACTGTTCCAAACGCATTTGCCACGGTTCTCCCTCCCCAAATCAACCCGCTGAATCACCAGACTCCCCCTCACAAGTTTTCCACAGGCTACATTCTTTTGTTGTGGATAACATCCTGAAAATACCAAAAAATCTCCATCTCCCCCCTAATCATTTTATTGGTGTGTCCGATAAGAAAGGCATCGGAGAAACAGTCTGGCTGTCAGACACGCATCGCATCATTTCAGCAAGGGCGAGAGCACATGGCCACACGGATGCGGCCACGGCTATCGGCCCGAAATGAAGAGAGACTTGGAGGGACACGAAACGCCTTCAGCTGGCTTCAATAACCCAGGGAGGGGTTAATGAAGGAGTATACCAAACCCCACGTATCGAGTGAAAAACACTCAAGGACCGGGCAGGTCTTTGAATGTTTTGACGCACCCGAAATCGACTATCCTCACACAGACGGCAAAAAAGACGAACGCGCCCGAAAAATAGCCCGTCTCAAGGCCATGATAAACGCCGGAGAATACGAACCGGACATCATGGACATCGCCAAGCTGTTAACATCGGCCATGGACCCGACGTTGTAATTTTTCACAAAAAAACGGCATGAACACTCAAGCGTGTCCATGCCGTTCATTTCATCTGTGAGAGAATCTTCCTATTTCTTGGAATCCACGTACCATCCACTGGACTGCGTCAGCAATTCCTGTACCCGACCCACCAAAGCGTGGGGATCAGTCAAATATCCTTCAAGCAACAAGGCAGACTCGAAAAGCTGATTGGCGGCCTGATCGATAAATGGATCGGCCTCGTTCTTTTCAAAAATAGTCAGCATGTTGCGCACCAACACATGATCCGGGTTGATTTCCAGAATCTTTTTGGGAATGGACGCATCCTTGCTCATGACACGCATGATTTTATCCATGGAAGACGTCACGTTGCCGTCCGGATTGGACAGGCAGACCGGAGAATCCGACAGACGAGAAGAGGCCTTGACCTCGGTCACGCCATCGCCAAGCACATCCTTGATCCGCACAAGCAACTTGTCGAGCGAGGATTTCTGCTCATCGGACAGGGCCTCGGGTTTCTCTTCCTTTTCCAGCGACTCGAACTGATCGAGCTTGGAAACATCCGCGTGTTCTGCGGAAATCAAGGTGAATCCATCGAAATCACGCTGGGCATCCATGACGAATTCATCGATCGGTTCATACAGATACAGGACTTCAAGCCCCTTCTTGCGGAACACTTCAAGATACGGAGACAGGCCCAAAGCTTCGCGGCTGGGACCATAGGCGTAGTAAATTTCCTTCTGTCCTTCCTTGGCCCGAGAGATGTACTCGGCAAAAGAGGACAAGCCCTTGTCGTCATCGGACGCGGAGGAATTGAACCGCACCAGATTGGCAAATTTATCCTTGTTCAGGAAATCCATGTACCCGGCCTTGAACAATTCGCCGTGAGCGCGCCAGAATTCCGTGTACCGATCAGCGTTGTCCTTGGCCATTTTCTCAAGATGATTCAAAACCTGTTTGACCAGCGTGGAGCTGATTTTTCGCATGAGGATATTGTCCTGCAAGGTCTCACGCGAGATGTTCAGGGGCAGGTCCTCGGTGTCCACCACGCCCTTGACAAAGGACAGGTATTCCGGGAGCAAGTCCTTGTTCTGCTTCTCGATGAGCACACGGCGGACATACAGATCGAGTCCGTGATTGTCCCGGCCCATGCCAAAGGGATCGCCGCCTTCCTTGGGGATGAACATCAGTGCGTTGAACTGCACCGGCGCATCCACGGAGGTATGCAGAGTGTCAAAGGGATCTTCGGCGTCAAAGGTCAGAAACTTGTAAAACTCGGCGTATTGTTCCGGCTTGATCTGGAACTTGGGTTCACGCCAAAGGGCCTGAATCGTATTGACCCGTTCCTCGCCCACGAAAATGGGGAAATTGATGAAGTTGGAATGGGTGTTGACGATGTGTTTGAGGTGCGCTTCATTCGTGAATTGCGAGGCAAGGTCTTCCTTGAGTGAAACCGTAATCTCGGTCCCGTGGGGACGGTCTTCATCCAATTCCTGCAATTTGTAATCAGTCCGACCATCAGAGGTCCAAGCAATAGTCTTGGCATCCGGCTCGATGGACCGCGTGGTCACGGTCACTTCATCGGCAACCATGTACACGGAGTAGAATCCCACGCCGAAACGGCCGATCAGGGAATCCAGCGATTCCGAGCCTTCTTCGGCCAGACGGGCCAGTTCGGCGGTGCCGGAATGGGCAATGGTTCCGATATTGCGCATGAGTTCGTCGCGGGTCATGCCGACACCCGAATCCCTGACAGTCAGGGTCTTGGCGTCCGCATCCGCAGTGACATGAATTTCCGGAGCGATCTCGGGTTCGCCATTGTCGGACTGGGCCTTGAAGCGGACCTTTTCCAACGCGTCTGATGCATTGGAAATCAACTCGCGAAGGAATATTTCCTTATTCGTGTACAATGAATGAACCAGTATCTCGAGAAGCTGGCTGACCTCAGCCTTGAACTTGTGTGTGGTTTTTTGACCCATGATATTCCTCCAATCAAATGATATGAACGCCCGCCGAACGAGCCGTGTGACTCATTCGGCGGGACGTGGTGTACAAATAGGCATTCGGAGACGCGTCCCCGGAACAGGGACTAGGTAGATACTGATTGTATCTTGTCAAGAAGGTACTTTTCCATTTCTCGTCGATCTTTTCTCAGACGGACCATTTCCGCTTCCATGACCGCAAGCTTTTGCCGAAGCTCCTGATTTTCATGCTTCAAGGTCTCGGTCTCTTCCATGGTGTCGGTAATCCGCCCGGCGGCCTCTTCCAGTCCCACACGGATATCCAACATATCGGGTGCCTCGCGGGTACCCGCGTCAAGGACGGAACGAATCCCCTCGCCAACGGACTTGGCTATTTCAAGGCCAATGGCCGCAGCCATTTTCATGGCCGGTTCCGGGGCAGTGGTTACCAGCATGGCCGGTGTTTCAGCCCCTTGGTTCGGGACAGGCATGGCATCGGCCTGAAGGGGGTAAGTCTGCGAAAGCTGCTCCATGACGTCTCGGGCCGTGTGACCTTCCTTGAGCATTCGGGAAATCGTGGCGAAAATCTCGACGGCTTCGGGCTTGAACCGCTTCTGTCGTCCCCGCCCCACTGACGGCAAATGTTGGGCGAATCGATTCTTCCAATAATGTACAGTGGATTCGGGCAACTCCAATTCACGAGCGATTTCTGCCACGGAAAGCACCTTCCTGCCTGTCATGTCACACTCCCTTGCAGTCCTTGTTGTTCTTCATTGGAGTACCTGAATTCACAGAACTCGACAAGAAAAATGCAAGCCCATCCACTTCATATTAAAACGCTTTTATGCAAACGCACCAGACTGGCGTTGGTTGTTACTGATATGCTTGATTTTTTCTAGACTATTCATAGACTGTCTATTCTCACGGAATTGGCCGTGCGCAAAGACCAAAACGGAAGGATTTGCACTCACCACAATATCACTTTATGGTCTTGCGGTCGTTCCACGTTGACAAGACCAAAGGACTGTATCGACCATGAATTTCCGCATCTCGTCACGCACCGCGTCTCTGGCTCTCAGACTCCTCCTCGGAGGGCTGTTCGTCTACGCCGGAATACTCAAGATTTCACACCCATACGACTTTGCCATGACTATCAATCAATACGGTTTGGTAACATGGCGCATGGCCACGGCCCTGTCCTCCATCATTCCAAGCATTGAAATCATCAGTGGTCTCGGGTTGATACTCAACATCCGGGGCGCATTGGCTCTTGTTGTGGCACAGTTGTTGGGGTTCATGGTCATCCTGCTCTATGCCCTGTCCATCGGACTGGACGCGGATTGCGGCTGTTTCGGTACCCCGAGTCATCCGGACGCTGAGCCGACAGGACCGATCGAGGCCCTTATCCGGGACGCCCTCATGGTTTTAGGCTGTGTCATCCTGTATTGGCACCGCAGAACCGGCACCCACGTTCCCAAGCCACTTTCCAAATTGCTCTCCCGTCAGGTCTGACCCACTCCATACACTCGTCCGAAACGAGCAACCATATACATAAAACGACCAGGCCCGAGCGAATATTCATTCGCTCGGGCCTGATCGTTTTCACGCACACAGCGTGAACAGTCATCGGTCGGTCACAGAGACTATATTTCGAGCAATGCGGCCTTGATGTTCTTCTTGCCAAACTGTCTGGCCTGGCCTTCATCCCACATGAAGATGTCGATACGCTGAGTGAAGCGTTTATTCATGAGGTCGTTTATTTCAAAGATGCCATATCCTTCGATACGGACCTTTCGACCAAAAACCCAACCCTGATCAAACAGATCGCGGGAAACCGCAATGGTCCCGGAACGAACTTTACGCATGGAGGCCGCAATAAGCGGGTCAGCATCACATTGTTCGGTGGTCGGATTATAGGCCGTCACGGTCACTGTTCGGACCGGCGACATATTCATGGCCTTTTGCAACAGTCGAGCTTCTTCGACAAGCTGTTTGCGCGCAGTGGCGGTCTTTTGGGCCAGATCAAGCCGATGGCTGAGATCGTCGATGCGTTGTTGTTTGACGACGACAACCACAGCCAGGACAGTAATGGCCGCACACAGGGTCGCTGTCATGATGTAGTTGAACAATATTTTCATGGATAGATGTCTCCCGTTATTTTTTGACTTGCTGCATATAATGATCCGATATGCTCTTGTCAATGTCTATCTTTTCAGGATTCAAACGTGTGCCAAAAACTTGATATCTATCTGTAATATATAGAGTAAAAGAGGAATACAATGAAAATAGAATTCGTTACAAACACCCCATGCTCCGAAAATTAAAGAGCTTTTCAGGAATGATACCTATTTAAAAAAACAGGGGCAATCAATATAGATTGACATATTTATTACATTGTGCACTAATCATATTCTCCTATAGAACGTTTTCAAGGATTATAGTGGTTTGACGCAATTCAGAATGCTTCCAGTTCGGTGTGGTGACGCGTATCTCCTCAAAAGTGGTCGCGGAGCGTATCTGGTGGATGGTGGATCACTCGCCGGTTTTTTGCCGGAAATGCTCCATGAACGAACCATCGGGAAACTCCGTGCCGCCATTTGCACGTATCCCAGCCCGGAACGGCTGGGCGGGATTCTGGATCTGATGGAAGAACGATACCGGGTTTCGGAGTACTGGCTCCCGGACTGGCTGGGGATCATGCCCATGCTGGCCCAGGTGTTCAATCATGACTGGGAAAAATGGTTTGAACTCTGTGATTGGCCACTTCCTGAAGAGCTGATCGTGGGCGGCGTGGCCGTTCCCTCGTCTCAACAGGGGGCATGGGCAGAAAACGCGGCCATTCTCGTAGCTCTCGGCGTCGTGGCCTGTTCAGGACGGTTCACCATGGGCGGTTCAACCCAACATATCCTTGAAAAATCGCTGGACGTTCTGGCCGAACAGGCTTCAGGACGGGTTGTCGGAACGCCTGGCGGCGTTCGGCAGACCCTCCAAATTTTAGGACGGGGTTTCCGGGACTGGGGCAGTACGGAAGAAAACGTGCTTTTGTGTGGCCGACTCCTCTACCATGCGGCCATGGCCATGACCGGCAACGAGACAAAACCGCAAAAAAACGTGACCATGGGTCTTGCCATGGCCGTGATGGGCATAGCCCTGACAGCCGGGGTCGAAACGAAAATTCGATATTTCCGACAAACAGGCCAACTCGAAAATTCGCTGGTCGCCCGTCACCCCTTCAAAATCGTGAATGGCATTGAAATCACGTCATGGGAGACAGTGCCGAAAACCGTCTCGCCAGAAACACTTTTCTCAGCAGCCAGCCGTCCCTTTGGGCGGGGAAAAGGACTGGTTCTACGATATGGCGACGCGGAATGTGGTGCGCTTTTCTGCGGCGACACCACCCTTTCTTTCTTGAACAAGAACAACGCCCTGCTTCTCAACCAACCAACAGTCATTGCCGCGCCCAGACAGGGAGGAATATCCGCAGACCATGCCTACAAATATATTCTTTCCGTGAATCCGGAAAACAACATCTGGGTTCGTTCGCACTATTCATACGCGTGCAAGGTTTCAAATTCATTCAAAAAAAGCCCAAACAAAATGTGCCTCAACAACTGCGTCCACCGCACAGTACAGGAGGTGCTCCTCGCCTTTTCCGACACGAGGTGGGACTGGTTGGCCGGAGGCGGCTGCATCTGCGATTAGATACCGGAAAAACTTTCCAAGCTGTTTTAATTTTTTCAGAAGGTGTGCTATCTGTTGCTTCCCAATTTAGAACAATACCCGATAAGTCGGAATTTTTTCACGGAAGGAGAGAGGCATATGGTCCAAGATTTATTCAACAAGGACGCATTCTTGGCGAGCCTGGCCAACGACAGGGAATTGGCGTGCGAGCTGATAGCCGCCTTCATGGAAGACTGTCCCACCAGAAACGCCTCCCTGACAAAAGCGCTCACAGCAAACGACGCTCTCACGGCATCAAAAATGGCGCATTCCCTGAAAGGCATGTGTGGCGTTGTCCGTGCAAACGAGCTGGCCGAACTTGCGTTGGACATGGAATTGACTGCCAAGGAAGGACGATTGGATCTGGTTCGAGAACAACACGCACGATTTTTGGAGATGCTCCAGCACGTCATTCCGCTCTTGAATGCCTTCAAGGCCGACAAGTAAAACTGTTCCGCAAAAAAATACGGCCTGTCCACGAGGTGGACAGGCCATTTTCTATTCCGTAAAAAAAGCCGTTATTCTGCGGTCTTTTCCGCTGCTGACTCTTCGGCCTTCGGGGCCTCGGGAGCGGCTTCCTCAGTCTGAACCTTTTCCGGAGCTGCCGGGGCTTCAGGCTTGGAGAAATCCACCGTCATGCCGTCCATGGCAACCACGATATCATTCGTGATGTCAATGGCGTCACTGGCAGCAATAACCGACTGTTTGCTCAAAATGACATCCAGTCCTTTCTCGGCACGGTAGGCTTCCAGAGCCTTACTGAATTCCGCTTCCACCAAACCAACAACGCGTTGCTGCTCGGCACCCATGACGCTCTGCAATTCGCCCATGGCCAATTTGTACGCAGCCACGGTGTCTTCAGTCTGGTTTTCCTGCATGGCCTTGTATGCGGCTTCCGCCTTGGTCTGCAACGGTGTCCCGACTTCCTTGAGATAGTCCATGGCTCCTTGGGCAACCTTGTTATCCTTGAAGGCAGCGGCTTCATCCACAATGCCAATCTTGTTGACCGGGGCTTGCTGTTGGTTGCAGGCCACCAGGCCAAGGCAAAGCAGTGCCGCCACAAGCAGGGTACTCATCCGTTTCATATCATTTGTCTCCAGTGTTTGGTTGATGTCACTCTTTTACAAAGTCGAACCAGACTACGCGGGAGGTGTGCCTGTGGCAAGGAGAAAACCGTTCCCCTGCACGCGAAACGCCGCGTTCCAACCGTACCGGGCAGGATATTCCCAGGCAGATATCGCCTTTCTGTTTGAAATCGTAAACAAATTCATCTGGCACACACCTTGCTGTTCTCTTCGGTGAGAAGGAATCGGGAATTTTTTTCCGGGAATGGGTCTCCCGGAGGTTCCCACCATATCCGGCACAGACCGGATTGGAGGAAGTATGAGTTTCAGCAGTATGTATATCGGAGCGACAGGGGTTGTCGCTCACAATGCCAGTATGCAGGTGGTCGCCAACAATCTGGCGAACGTCAGCACCACAGGCTACAAACGGGCCGATGCCCAATTCGGCACGCTCATGAGCCAGCAGCTCGGGACCAGTGGGGTCCAGTATCAGTCTGGAAGTCATGGCATGAGTCAGATGGGCAAAGGTGTGGCGGTCTCTGAAATCAGGACCATCTTCAAGGATGGGCCGTTGGCAAGCACCAACACGGCCACAGATCTCGCCATTTCCGGACAAGGATTTTTCGGCACTCGCAACGTCTCCGATTCTCCGGCTGGAGCGAGTCACTACACCCGCGCCGGGGCCTTTCGTTTCAATAACGATTCATTCCTTGTGGACGCCAACGACTATCGCCTGCAAGGGTATGCCATCAATCGCGGAACCGGAGAAGTGGCCACCACTATTTCCGACATTCATCTACCGTATGAAGACGTGAACGTCGATGGACAGATCACACGCCTCGTCCGATCGGAACCACTCGCAACGTCATCCGTGGAAATGGTCACGAATCTGGACCACTCCGCCGCCGATCTCTTTGCCGACACCGACAATCCCATGTTTTCCATGCTTCAGGCATACTCGGCCAACCAGAGCAACGCATCCACGCCCTTTGGGGCCACGTTGCCGGAATATTCATCAGGCATCACTGTCTATGATGAAAACGGTGACGATCACGAGATGACGGTTTATTTCGACCCCATCAGCACCAACACCCTCTCCAATGCCGTTCCGGGCTACACGTACTGGGAATATCTGGTGGCCATGCCGCCTGAATCAGATGGGTCCAGCGCCTACGGCACTTCAGGTGCGGGACTGGCTGGTGTCGGTGTACTGACCTTCAACGATCAAGGACATCTGGTCGGTCAAGCCGCGTATTCGCTGGATTCGGCATTGTCGAGCAACGCCGCAGGCACCAATCTGGACTCATGGGTGCCAAGTACTTTCAACGAGGATGGATTGCCCGAGATTTCCTACACCTTTGGCAGCAATGGTGGCACGGTCGGCGCATCCAAGACCATTTCCTATGACTTCGGCATCAATTCCGATTCCGCCACATGGCTTTCCGGAGCAGGCTCACCCGCCACTATCGGAACGGACGTGAAGGCACTTGCCCAGATGGATGACATGAACCGGGACGCGCGCGTTTCCACCAGTTACGATTCACCCTCGGCCACCATGTACCACATTCAGGACGGCTACAGTTGGGGGTATCTCAGAAATGTCAGCGTGAATGACGAAGGCATCCTGACCGGCTATTTTTCGAACAACAAGAGTGAGGCCCTATATCAGGTGGCAGTGTATCGATTCAACAGTCCATGGGGCCTGGATCGGGCCGGACAGACCAACTTCACGGCCAGCCCCGACTCGGGTGCGGCCATTGACGGCGTTGCCAAGGACAAGGGACGCGGCACCATCCTGGACAGCTCACTGGAAGAAAGTAATGTGGACATGGCGCAGGAATTCGCCAACATGATCCTCACGCAACGAGGATTTCAGGCAAACACCAAAGTCATCTCAACCAGTGATTCCCTGTTGAACACACTCATCAGCATCAAACGCTAATCTCAGTACACCACGCCTTTCCAACGCTGCCCGACAAATGCCGGGCAGCATTTTTTGTCACAAACCATGCCCGATACTCTTTCCAACATATCTTGAATTCCCCGTACAAACGGGATAGTGATCCGAGAGTCAAATAACCAAGGAGCTACCCGTGACCAAACAGAGTGAGCCTCGAACCAGTCAGGCCATACATGCAGCCATCGACATTGTGGAAAAAGAGGCCCCGGGGGGCGCAGAAGTCCTTTTCATGGCCGCCATGCTTGCCAATGCACCATTGCCCTACGATTATGCCCTGTCCATGGACGGGACCCCGCACAATCCGGCACTCATCAATCCGGCGGCAGCATTTTTCGCAGCCACGGCACTCATCGACCCACTCGTGGCCCATGAGCTGATCGACGTCGATGCGGACCGACAAATTTTCATTCTCAAACCCGATGTCCGGACCGTCCTTCTGGACAGCATGGACGCTGAACACAAAGCCTCCTGGGCGAGCCGGGCCATCTACGGTCTCAATCTCTCCTTGCCGGACGCGGAGCCACAGAACTGGCCCATGGTTCAATGGCTCATGCCGCACATTCTGGCCTGTCGAGATCTCATCAAAAAGCTGGATGTGAACACCGCCGCCGCCAATCGGGTTTTGCACCAGACAGGTTTTTCCTTCTATCACCAGCAACGGTTTGACGAAGCTCTTGAGTTCCTGAACGCCGCCATGGCAGTGGATGTGGCCCTGAAAGGTCGTCAGCACCCGGATATTGTCGCCGACCTTGAAGGACTGGCAACCGTGCACCGGGCCGCAAAACATGACGAACATGCCGAAACCTTTTTCCTGCGATGTCTTGGCCTGCAAAAGGAAATTTTTACGGATGGCAACATCGCGACCGCCCCGACCCTCAACAGTCTCGGAGTGATCCGACACGAAACAGGACGACTGGATGAAGCCGAAGCCTCATTTGAAGCGTGCCTGACTGTGCTACGAGATGCGTCGGATGCCCCGCATCCGACCATGGCATCCTGCCTGTCCAACATGGCCCGGCTGTATGAAACCATGAGTCAGCCCGAACGCGCGCTGGGATTGGCGCAACAAGCCCTCACCATCAATCGAGAACTGTATGGAGACCAGCACCCGGATGTGGCCGAAAATCACACCACCATCGCACAATTGCATGACCGTCTGAACGATCCCGTCCAGGCCGAAATACACTTCAAGCACAGCCTCGCCATCTGCGAACAGGTCTATGGCCCGGATCACCCGGAAACCGCCCAGGCCCAATGCACCATGGCCCTGTTTCTCAGTTCTCTTGGGCGAGATGCAGAAGCATTCGAATTTTTCAACCAAGGGCTGACCGCGTATGAAGACGCTCTCGGTCCCCAGCATCCATTATTTGAATCGGCCTTGAACAACTTCACTGCCCTGCTGCAAAAATGTGCTGATTCAGAGCAGCACCCACTCCGTGCCGAGGCCGAAGCCCGGTTGCAAAAAATCGTGGAAAAGGCCGGGCAACCATGAGACCAACCCTTGCTCTGGGATTGGGAGAGATTCTGTGGGATATCTTGCCGGAATCCCGGACGCTTGGGGGTGCCCCGGCAAATTTTGCGTATCACATCAACGGACTGGGCGGATATGGCGTCCCAGTCTCCTGCGTGGGCGACGACGTATTGGGCCGCGAGGCCCTCACACAACTGGCGCAACAGGGACTGAATGTCCATGCCATCACCGTTGACCCGGAGCATCCTACCGGCACGGTCAACGCCCGCATCGATTATCAGGGCGTCGCATCGTATATTTTCCCTGACGACGTGGCCTGGGATTTCCTCGCGCCCAACCACACAGCCATGACCCTGGCCTCCAAGGCGCAGGCCCTGTGCTTCGGCACACTGGCCCAACGCTCCGAGGTGTCACAAAAGGCCATCCAAGAGGTCATTCTCGCCGCGCCGCAGGCCTTGAAAATCTATGACATCAACCTGCGACAACGATTTTACACCTCTGAAATCATTTCTCATTCTCTTGATATGACCGATGTTCTCAAGATCAATGATGAAGAGCTGGCATTGGTGACTCGATTGCTGAGTCTACCGTCCGGCGAACAGGAAGCCCTGCACACGCTCATGCTTCGGCACTCGCTCAAGTTGGCGGTACTGACCCGTGGTGAGAAGGGAAGCCTGCTCCTGTCCCACACCTCATTTTCTGACCTGCCGGGTGAATCCGTTCCGATCAAGGACACGATCGGAGCCGGGGACGCATTCACTGCCGCGCTGGCTCTCGCCTATCTGAACGGCCAATCCCTTGACGAAATCAACCGATATGCCACCATGGTAGCCGCGTATGTCTGCGGGTGCTCCGGGGCCATGCCCGAGCTGCCGGACACGTTCAAAATCTAGACGGACCACAGCAAAAAACGCCCCCTTGCGGGAGCGTTTCACATCGCTTCAAACGGAATCGAAACATCGCCCCAATCCCGCACACTGTCTGAGAACAGGTCGCCCTAATCCAACCAGGTCACCTCGACATCGCGCCGGGTCGGAATCCGTTTATACCGATATTTCGGATACCCAAGCACAAGCGCGGCGTACACACCGTGCCCCTCGGGAATACCAAGCTCTTCACGAATGGCACAGCACCCTTCGGCCACTTCCATGAGGAATCCGGCCCAGCAGGCACCAAGGCCATGGGCATGGGCTGCCAATTCCAGATATGCTGCGGACAGCGAACAATCCTCGGCGGGGTTGAATCCATCTTCGGGCGCGTGGGCCACGGCCACATGCGGCGCACCGTGCAAAACCTTGTCAATGCCTCGTGCCCAATTCTTGACCACACCGGGAAGCACGGAATGTGTCGCCATGTACTCCACGGTCATTCCGGCCAGACGATGGGTCGCTTCCGGAGATCGGGTCACGATCCACCGAGCCGGTTGCCCGTTTTTAGCACTGGGAGCGAATCGGGACACCCGGAACAAATGATTCAAGACATCCTCGGGAACGACCTTGTCCTTGTACGAGCGGACCGACCGTCGACCACGCAGGAACTGATCGGCCTGATCTGGCGAAACCCTGAAGTCCTTCTGCATGGACAGACAGGCCTCGGGAGCCAGACCGTTGGTAACCGGCATCTGCGGCAACGAAACTGCACCCACGGGGCAAACTGCCACGCAATGGCCGCAATCGATACACGTTTTCTTGGCCGCGAGACGAAGCTTGGGAAACCCGTTTTTTCCTTCGACGATCAAGTCAAAAGGGCACTCGTCCAGACACGCGCCACATTGCTTGCATTTATCTGTATCTACGAACATGAATCTCTCTTTCTTGTGAACCAACAACAATGAATTACATGGGGGATGACGCGATTGCCGAAATGGTCGGAATCGCCTCGGTCATCACACCACGCAATGCCTCGGCCAGGATGTCGGACGGTGTGGAGTATCCAGGGATCACCACATTCTCGACTTCACTGGTATATTTTTGAATATGCATGGTCTGTCCGGCACGGGACATGATGATCTTGACCGAAACCTTCCCGGCATAGGTCGTTGTGCCGGTCTGGTTCAGTTCCACGTCCAACACCTCTCCAGTCACCAGAACAGCATCCCCGGGCATGACGGTGGATGTTCTGTATTTGGGCGAACACCCGGCGTTCTTGAGCTCATCGAACACGGCCCAGCCCACCCAATCCGCCACATCGGACACCGTGGCGATGGAGCTGTTGTCCAACGTCCTGCCCAATCGCAAGACAGGCCGTCTGTCCTCGAATTTGAACACCACGACATCTCCCTGACACCTCGTGGTTGTCCCGGCCAGAGCGTATGTAAGCTTTATGGCCTCATTCTTGACGCACCCAGGCACGAAAAGCAGCATCAGACAGATACCAACACACCATTTCATCGACGATGACATTTCTTTCTCCATCAAATTTCATCCCCGTGTATCGGGGCTTCTTCCTTTTCAGTCAACCGTTCATCCAGTTCCCGTTCCATGTCGTCTAACAGTTGTCCGGTCAAGTCCATCAACCGGGCCAGACTGTCATTGACAAAAGAACGAGCTTTTTCATCAAGAGCCTCTTCCGAGGTCGCGGGAATGTCTTCATTCTTCTCTGCGCGCGGCTCCAACACCGCTCCCCCCTCAATCAGAGCCTCAATATTCTCAAGACTTTGCCGAAGGCGCACAAGTTCATCTTTCACCACGGAATCCCTGGAATCAACCGTGTGACGCAAGGCCTTCACTTCGGATTCCAGAGCCTCGATTCGCGAAGTATCCACAGAGGATTCGGAACAGGCGCAAAGCGCAAAAATCATGGACAAAATCGTAATGACCGGCACACTCTTTTTCATAAAGTCCCCCCTCTTGGACAACTTTTACCACAGGGATCACCACACTGACAATCTGTGCACAATACTTCACGAACCATCCGTTTCATGGTCCGTCTGTCTTGATTTTCGTTTGAGAGTCAGTACAATGGTGAGTGTACGACAGTCCGCTTTTGCAGCGAAACAAAAGAAAGGCACCGAGCATGAAAAGACTTCACATTCTGACATTGACGCTCATCCTGTCACTTGTGGCCGTTTCGGCCCTGGCATCGGATTACGTCAGCACGCCGCCGCCGTCCAGTTTTCGCGGGCTGGACTGGGGCACCTCACTGGCCGACATCCCGGATCTGGTCCCTGTGGCCAAGGCGGGCTATGGCAACACATTCTTCCGCCCCGAAGAATCCCTGAAATTTGGCGAAGCGGAAATCCTTTCCGTGGCCTATTATTTCCGGGACAAAAAGCTCTACCGAGTCGGTATTGCGTTCAAGGGACGAGTCAACCAGTTCTTTCTCAAGGACATGCTCTTGCAAAAATATGGTCCGGGCAGAGGCGTGGGCTTCCGGTATGGATGGATGTGGCCCGATTTCTCCATTGATCTGTCCTTTGACAATGACAAAAAGCAGGGTGCACTGTTCTACACGTATGAAGGCTCACTGAAAGAACCGCAACCCACAGAAAAACCATGAGCACACCACAGCGAACATTTCATCGGCCCAAAACTCGATACAGGATTTTTTACATCCTCAGTATCATGGCGCTCGCGGTCTTGTTCTGTCTGTCTTTCGGCATCATATACACCTTGATCGTCACCCCGCCAGAATCACCGGGCACACTGATGCGCATGGTCTATCTCATCATGATCGCGGGATTTCTCATTCTCGCGGCACAGGCTCTGCTCATTCTCAAGCGAGTCATGGCGGTCATGGATTGCGACGCGGCCACAGCGGGAGAAATGACGGAGCGCCTCGAACAACTGGCGATTCTCGATGATCTGACCAAAGCATACAACCGGGGAAAATTCGAAACGGTCACCACAAGGGAACTCGGCAATGTCCGCCGATACGGACACACCCTGTCCGGCATCATGTTTGACGTGGATGATTTCAAGACCATCAACGAGACCCACGGATATACGACAGGAGACAAACTGCTGGCGAATCTGGCCTATTACGTCAACAGCAAACTCAGAACCAACGACTACCTCTTCCGGTGGCGTGGCGGGAAATTCATCATCCTCACCCCGCACACCGATATCGACAAGGCCACGCTGGTCGCGGAAAAACTTCGCCAAATCGTGTCGCATAAACTCTTTGGCGGCACAATCAGACTCTCTATCTCCCTAGGTGTGGCCCAGGCCTCGGCCAAAGACACCACGGACACCTTCATGCATCAACTCCAAACGGCATTGACCGGAGCAAAAAACGCCGGGAAAAACACCGTCACCGTCATTGGAAACGGAACGCTTTCTTCACTCTAAACGGCTATTAATATTACTAAAATCATACCGGACATATTCGTCTTCCCACCACTTTCTAACGGACTTCCCCTTTTCCGGTATTCTAGGCTACACTTGAGCTGACAACCGTTTTCTGCCGAGATTTCAATCTTGAGCAACGGGACAGGAGAAGCCCATGCCTCGAATCAACCCCATTTCACTCTTCAAACAGACGCCCGTCCGCGTGCTTCTTCCGTCTGCGCTCATGCTCCTGCTCTTTGCCGGGTCCATCTTCCTCTATTTCCTGCCATCGCTGGAAAAAGAACTCATGAACTCAAAAAAAGAAATCATCAGGGAAATGACTAGCTCGGTCATCGGCTCTCTGAACCATCTGCAATCTCAGGTTGAACAGGGAACAATTTCCCGCGAGACTGCAATGACAACGGCAAAAGGACTCGTCAAAGCTCTGCGATATGGTCGAGATTCCAAGGACTATTTTTGGATATCCGACATGGATGCCCGTATGGTCATACATCCCTATCTCCCGGAACTTGATGGACAGGATCTTTCGGAATTCAGGGACCTGCGTGGAACCCCGCTTTTCACGACTTTTGCCGATACCATTCGCCAGAATGGCAGCGGATTTGTCGAATATTATTGGCAATGGAAAGACCAGCCCGAACAGATCGCCCACAAAATTTCATATATACGCCCATTCAAACCTTGGGGCTGGATTCTGGGGACAGGCATGTACATAGACGATGTTACCGCTGAAATCGCCATCTATCGCAACAAAATCGCGGTCATGTTCTTTGCCATCCTCGTCAGTATTTCCCTGCTCTCACTCTACATCATCCGGCAAACCTATTTATCCGAACAAAAAAAGGCCTCGATCCAGAAACAACGGGAACGGCTGGTCAAAGTGCTTCAGGAAAGCGAGGAGCGGTACCGGACCATTGCGGATTTCGCCTATGATTGGGAAACATGGGTGGATGGGAATGGCACCATTCTCTATTGTTCTCCGGCCTGCAAACGCATCACCGGCTATCCGCCGGAACGGTTTTTCGCCACCCCGGAACTGGTTCGCGACATCATCATTGAGGAGGACCGCCCGACCTGGGACGACTATTGTGTCAGCGCAAACACGGATCAAGGCGATTCGCTGGATTTTCGCATCACCTCGGCACATGGCGATCCCCGGTGGCTTAGCGTGGTGGGCCGGGCCGTGTCCGGTATCGGCGGCAAGCCTCTGGGTATCCGGTTCAGCTTTCGTGACATCACCGAGCGCAAGCACATGGAAGAACAACTCAGGCATCAGGCATTGCACGATCCTTTGACCAATCTGGCAAATCGAACGGTATGCCTGGACCGACTCGGGCAGGCAATGCACCGGGCCAAACGGCGTGACAACTACTTTTTTGCCGTGATCTTTCTGGATCTCGACCGTTTCAAGGTCATCAACGACTCATTGGGGCACCACTTCGGCGACATGGTCTTGATCGAAACAGCCACCCGCCTTTCCGAAGAAATGCGCGGACTGGACACGGTCTCCCGGTTCGGCGGCGATGAATTCGTGCTGTTGCTGGATGAACTCGCCAGTCCGGGCGAAGCCATACGCATCATCAAGCGCATCCGTAAAAAAATGTCCACCCCCTTTCATTTCTATGACAAGGAAGTCCAAACCACCGCCAGTTTCGGCATTGTGCTGAGTCCCATTGGCGACAGCAAGCCAGCAGACATCCTGCAACAGGCCAACATCGCCATGCACCACGCAAAGGACACAGGACGCAATCGGTTCAGAGTCTTTACCGAACGCATGTTGGAAACCGCCGTGGACCAGCTCAGTCTGGAAAATGATATGCGCAGGGGACTTGAGGCCGATGAATTTCATCTGGAATATCAGCCCATTCTCAATTTGGACGATTCGGACTTGCGAGGATTTGAAGCATTGATCCGATGGCAGCACCCGAAACGAGGAATTCTTGCCCCGTCCGACTTCATCCCCATTGCCGAAGAATCCGGCCTTATCATCCAATTGGGAGAATGGGTCCTGCATACAGCACTGAAAACCCTGGCGCACTGGCGGGAACTCACCCCGAACGCAAAAGACATCACCATGTCCGTCAACCTCTCCAGCAAACAATTCAGCCGACTCAGGCTGGATCAGATGGTTATCCGAGCCTTGAAGGAATCTGGACTGCCCCCGTCCAGCCTCCAACTTGAAATCACGGAATCAGCCATCATGAACAACACGGAATCAGCAATCCGATCCCTGCACCGTCTGCGCAAGGCGGGCATCCATTTTTCCATCGACGATTTCGGAACAGGCTATTCCTCGTTATCTCAACTCCAACAACTACCAGTGGACACCCTCAAAGTGGATCGGGGGTTTGTATCCCGCATGAGAATCGATCAGGAGAACATGGACATCGTCCGCGCAGTCATTGCGCTGGCACACTCGTTGGGACTCGGCGTCATTGCAGAAGGCGTCGAAACCACGGACCAACTCTGTTCCCTTATCAATTTGAAATGCGAAAATGTTCAGGGATTTTTCTTTCATCAACCCATGGTAGACCAACAGGCCCTCCGCCTTATCCTCGACAGGACCAACGGAGAAAAAACCACTTCCCGTGAAAAAATCGAAAAAGCAAAGCAAAACTGTGGGTGTGGCTAGACGGCTCACGTTTCCGCGTCTGGTCGTTTCGAGTCACGCTCCCGAGCAATGTTCGTGAAAGCCTATTCGCCGAGATAGGCCTTTCTGATATCCGGATTGGACAGCAGCCGGTCCGCGTCATCGGCCATGACCACCCGGCCCGTTTCCAGCACGTATCCCCGTCGGGCCGCCTGCAAGGCGAGATTCGCGTTCTGCTCGACCAGCACCACGGTCACTCCCTGCTCATTAATCATCCGCACGATGTCGAAAATCTGTTTCACCAACAACGGAGCCAGTCCCATGGACGGTTCATCGAGCAACAACACCTTCGGACGACTCATCAAGGCCCGAGCCATGGCCAGCATCTGCTGTTCTCCGCCGGACAACGTCCCGCCCAACTGTCGACGGCGTTCACGGAGTTTGGGAAACAGATCGAGCACCCGCTCCAAATCGTCCTTGATCTGCGTCTTTCCATGACGAAAAAACGCCCCCATATCGAGGTTCTCAAGCACTGTCAGACGCGGGAAAATCCGTCGTCCTTCCGGGACCTGACACAACCCCATGGGCGGCAATTTCTCAGGAGCCACATCGTTGATACGCTCGCCCTTGTACAGGATGTCCCCTTCAACGGCCTTGACCACATTGCACATGGTCATCAACGTCGTGGATTTGCCCGCCCCATTAGCCCCGATGACCGACACAATCTCGCCATCGTATACCTTGAGGGAAATCCCCTTCAAGGCCCGAATTCGGCCATAGGTCGAAACCACATTCCTCAATTCCAATATCGGTGTTGTCTCTGCCATTGAATTCTCTCGATTATTCAGCGTCTTCGGACCGGCGGCCCACCCGTTTCGCAGGCCAGATACCAGCCGGACGAATCAGCATCATCAGCGTCATGACGCCACCAAAAACAAGCATACGATAGGTTTCCAACTCACGAAACATCTCGGGCAGGGCCACCAGGGCCAAAACCCCGAGAATCACCCCCGGAATGGACCCCATGCCGCCGAGCACGACCATGGCCAACACCATGGCGGATTCCAAAAACGTGAAAGACTCCGGTCCCACAAATTTCATGCGCGCCGCAAAAAACGCCCCGGCAAACCCCGCAAAGGTCGCACCCGTGGCGTATGCCAACAATTTCAGCAAAAAGGTGTTCACACCCATGAGTTCCGCAGCGGTTTCATCTTCACGAATGGCCTCCCACGCCCGCCCGATCCTCGAATAATTCAATCGATAGACCGCCACGATGGTGACGATGGCAATCGCCAAAATCACGTAATACATGGACCAGAGCGGCTTGAAACTCCACCCGAATATTTCTGGACGGGGAATGGACAGGATACCGTTTGGCCCATTGGTCAAGGCCATCCAATTATTCAGGATAAGTCGGACGATCTCACCGAACCCAAGGGTGACGATAGCAAGATAATCCCCCCGCATTCGCAGGGTCGGATACCCGATGACACACCCGGCAATGGCCGCCGTCAGCGCGGAAATGGGCAGGCACAGCCAGAATGACAAGCCGAAATGCAAACTCATGAGCGCATAGGTGTACGCTCCGACCCCGTAAAACGCGATATAGCCAAGATCGAGCAGGCCAGCCAAACCGACCACAATATTCAATCCCAGTCCCAAACAAATATAAATAAGGACGGAAATAGACACGTCATGGGCATATCGACCTGTGACCAGCGGGAACACCAGGGCGCACGCAAGGACACTCGCCAACAAAAGCCAGCGGGGTGTCTTCGCATAAAGCTGACCGATGGCCCCGGTCACCGAAGTCATCGGTGTTCCCAAGGAATCCAGATACCCGGCTTCCTTGATCTGATACACAAGCATGATGAAAACCACGGCCACGGCCACGGTCCCAAAGACCTTGAAGGTCTTGCCGAACTCCAACCCTTCGGGCGTCACACCGAGCAGCGGCCAGAGCAGGATGAAAAACCAGACCAGGCCGACACCGCAGCCTATCCACAGTTTTTTAGACTCGCGTATCGTCAACATTCTCTCCCATGATGCCGGTGGGGCGGAAATACAAAACGCCAATCAAGATGATGAAGGCGAACACGTCCTTGTACTCACCGGAAATATATCCGGCGGCAAAGATTTCAACCATACCGATAATCAGCCCACCGACGAGCGCGCCGGTGATATTCCCAATGCCGCCAAGCACGGCTGCGGCAAAGGCCTTGATACCAGGGACAAATCCCATGGAATAATTGACCGACCCGTAATACAGCCCGACCATGATCCCGGCAGCCGCGGCCAACCCCGCGCCAATGGCGAACGTGATCGCAATGATACGATTCGAATTAATCCCAACCAGAGCAGACATGATCTTGTCCTGCGACGTGGCCCGCATGGCCCGTCCGATCCGGGTCTTGAAAACCAGCACGTTCAACCCGACCAGCAGAAACGCTGTCAGAGCCACAATGAAAATCTGCATGTAGGAGACCGAAACCAGCCCCCACTCGAACCCGCCCGAAGTGATCTCCGTGGGATAGGGTTTGTCGTACACTCCCTGCGTGAGCATCAGCCCGTTTTGCAGAAAAATGGACATGCCGAGCGCGGACAGCAGTGCCGCCAAACGCGAGGCGTGCCTGAGCGGCTTGTAAGCCAGTCGTTCCACGGCCATGGCGAGCAACGCGCAATATCCCATGGACAAGACCAGAGAAATGCCCAGGCAGGCATAGGGATGCAATCCCTGAGCCGCCAGATAAGAAATCAGGATCACGCCCATATACCCACCCGCAGCAAAAAACTCGCCATGGGCAAAATTGATGAGCTGGATGATGCCATAGACCATGGTGTAACCCAAGGCGATCAACGCATAGACACCACCGAGCGTGATACCATTAATCAATTGTTGTATGAAAAATTCCAAATCCATGATGTTCCATATCCGAGGCCCCGACAACGCAGGGCCTCGGTTTGATTACAATATGTACGAAACTTAATACATTTCGCCTGTCAGGGAATTCCAATACGGCGTGAACGTGCCATCCACGACCTTGTACACGACATAGTTGGAACCGGAATCACCATTGGCCGCATACTTGAGCTGTTTGGACGCTCCGGTAAAATCGAGTGCCAACATGGCATCCCGAACCTTGGCCGGATCAGTGGTCCCGGCAGCCTTGACCGCCAACAGGTATGCCATGGCAGAGTCAAAGGAATACGCTGAATACGCACCGGGATTGTTGCCGGTCTTTTCCTTGTACTTGGTCTGGAATTCCTTGTACTTCGGCGCGTCCTTGTCGATCGCGCCAAAGGTGCAATACATGCCATCAGAATCCGCCTTGGCGATTTCGATCAGCTTGGGATGATACACGGCATCCTGTCCCATCAGTGTGGCATCAATGCCCATACGCTTGGCCTGAATGACCATCAGCGCACCCGTGGCGGAGTTTTGCAGGGAAATATACAGCAGGTCCGGCTTGGCGGCCTTGACCTTGGTCAGCACTGCGGAAAAGTCCTTGTCCCCCTGATTCACATGGTCGTGATCCAGCACCGTGATCCCCTCAGCCTTGGCAGCCAGGGCAACGCCTTCCGCCAACCCTTGAGAATAGGTCGTCTTGTCATCGATAATGAATACGGACTGCACCTTTTCCACATCCTTCATGAACCGCACCGCAGCCGGTGCCTGATGGTCATCGCGACCACAGGTTCGAAACATGTAGGGCAAACCGCGTTCAGTGACCTGCGGATTGGTTGAACCTGGCGTAATCATGATGACATCTTCTTCGGCCAGGGTTTCGGATGCAGGAATTGTCGAGCTGGAACAATACGCTCCAACGACCCCGGTGACTTCTTCATTAATAAGCTTGTTGGCCGCAGCAACCGCCTGTTTCGGATCACACGCCGTGTCCTGCGGGAAAATCATGATATCCGTGAACCCGGAGATTCCCCCTTGTTCCATGATGACTTCAACCGCAATTTCAGTCCCCTGACGAATGTCATTACCATCCGCCGCGTATGGTCCCGTCAACGGCGACATGGTCCCGATTTTCAAGACCTGTCCGGCCTTTTCATTCTCCCCGCCACACCCCGCGAGCATCAAACCCATAGCGGCCAGGGCCACAACCAGCATGAATACACGTTTCATAAGCACTCTCTCCATTCGTTGCGGTTCCAGCCAGCCTCTCTACTGGCCCAAATATGCTTCGATCACGGCAGGATCCTTCTGGATTTCCCCAGGCAATCCCTCGGCAATCACGACCCCATGGTCCAACACGACAATTCGATTGCAGATCCCCATGACCACTTTCATATCGTGCTCCACCATCAGGACATTGATCCCAAGGTCGGTGATATGCCCGATGAAATCCATCAGCTCCAACGACTCGGCCGGATTCAATCCCGCCGCAGGTTCATCAAGCAGGATGGTATGCGGCTCGCTGGCCAAAGCGCGTGCAATTTCAAGCCGTCGCTGATGGCCATAGGGCAAATTGGAAGCCACTTCGTCGGCCATTTCACCCAAACCCATAAATTCAAGGGCTTTGTGTGATTTTTCCGCAATCTGTTCTTCTTCTCGACGCTGGCGCGGACTGCGCAGGACGGCTCCAATCACTCCGGTTTTGGACCGGCTGTGTTGGGCAACCATGCAGTTTTCCAAGGCCGTCATGTTTTGAAACAAACGGATATTTTGAAATGTTCGGGCAATGCCCATAGCCAGGACCTGATACGGTCTCAACCCGGTCACACGGGTTCCATCGTATGAAACCGTCCCATGAAAGGCCTTGTACACGCCGGTAATTACATTGAAGACCGTGGTCTTCCCTGCGCCGTTTGGTCCAATCAGCCCCACAACTTCGCCCTGCCCCACAGAAAAAGAGACATCAGTCAAAGCCTGTAGTCCGCCAAATCGAACACCAATATCGTCAAGAATAAGATGTGCCATAGAGTCCTGATGAGAAAAAATCACGCCCATTGAAGAGAGCATTTTGTATCATTTCAATGCCATGCAACGAAATGACAACTTTTTTTACAGAACCTTATCCTTTACCGTACTTAGGGGAAAAAGTCTAACGTCGGCCCTAAAGATCGGCTATGA
Source organism: Pseudodesulfovibrio sp. JC047 (assembly GCF_010468615.1). Classification (NCBI taxonomy): domain Bacteria; kingdom Pseudomonadati; phylum Thermodesulfobacteriota; class Desulfovibrionia; order Desulfovibrionales; family Desulfovibrionaceae; genus Pseudodesulfovibrio; species Pseudodesulfovibrio sp. JC047. Next base: position 70,115 of record NZ_WUEH01000002.1, read on the forward strand.
ATGCAATCTTTTGCAGACAGTCAAAATCGGCATATTTTATTCTGGAGCAACGATTCTTACGCGAATAATATGCGAGCATTTTACGTAATTTTGAACATCAACCAACAGGTCGTTCCGACTTTTCTTCTTTTCACAGATACGATATTCGGATGCGAGACATCAAAAAGGAGCGATTCAATGACACAGACAGCGTTGATAACAGGAGCCACGGCCGGATTTGGCAAGGCCATGGCCGAACGATATGCAGCAGAAGGATGGCAAGTCATCGTCACAGGCCGGAGAACCGACCGATTGGCCGAGCTTCAAGAGGCACTTGCCCCGGCGCAGGTTCACACCATCGCGTTTGACATTCAGGACAAGGCCGCCTGTTTCGCCGCGGTCGAGCAGCTTCCAGAAGCCTTCAAAAGAGTCGATGTGCTCGTGAACAACGCGGGTCTGGCTCTGGGGCTTGACCCGGCTCAATCCTGCAATCTCGACGATTGGGAGACCATGATTGACACGAATATCAAGGGGTTGATGTACATGACCCGCGCCCTGCTTCCCTCCATGGTCGAACGGGACAAGGGACACATCGTCAATCTCGGGTCCGTGGCCGGGACCTATCCGTACCCCGGCGGCAACTGCTATGGCGGCACCAAGGCGTTCGTGAACCACTTTTCCAAAAACCTGCTTGCGGATTTGCTCGGCACCAAAATCCGCGTCACCAACATCGAACCAGGACTCTGCGAATCGGAATTTTCCGTCGTCCGTTTCAAAGGCGACACGACCTCCGCAGACAATGTCTATCAGGGAACAGATCCCATCAAACCCGAAGACATCGCCGAAATCGTCTACTGGACCACGACCCTGCCCGCACATATCAATATCAATGCGCTCGAAGTCATGCCAGTTGACCAGGCCTTCTCGCCTTTCGCGATCAACAGGAAATAAAAGGGGATGCCTTCGGCGACTGGGGGAAAGAGAGAGACAACCCCTTTGAAAAGGGTTCTTTCTCTCTCTTTCCCCCAGACCCCCTATCTCTCTCTTTTCCTAAACTTTTTTTGTGCCTTCGGCAGGGGTGGACGAAAGCTGGAGAAGGTAAAAAATTTCGGGTAGGGGGCTAAGGCAATGGAAAGGAAAAGATTCAAAGAGTGTCACGAAACCCAATTCCATAATGATAACAGAAGGGAAAACATTTCCTCCTGAAAAATTTTAACAAAACAGGCACGCCGCACTTTCCCGACCAGCACCCCACTTTTTTTCTAACTTTCCCCGACGACTCATTCTTCGCCCCTTCGGCCAAATCGCTCACATCCCCGACACCCCAACTTTCTGGAGCACCTTGGGGGGCACAGCCTCCCAACAGCAACCCTCTTTCCCCGACCACTCATTCTTCGCCCCTTCGGCCAAATCGCTCACATCCCCGACACCCCAACTTTCTGGAGCACCTTGGGGGGCACAGCCCCCCAACAGCAACCCTCTTTCCCCGACCACTCATTCTTCGCCCCTTCGGCCAAATCGCTCACATCCCCGACACTCCCAACTTCTGGAGTGCCTTGGGGGGGGGCACCGCCCCCCAACAACGACTCTCTTTCCCCGAAGACTCACTCTTCACCCTTCGGCCAAATCGCTCACATCCCTGACACTCCCCACTTCTGGAGTGCCTTGGGGGGCACCGCCCCCCAACAACGGCTCTCTTTCCCCGATGAATTGAGGCTTGGGAGAGTGGTGCAGATGTGCATTTTCTCGGGCGCAGCCGACCCGCAACCGTATCTTCATACGGTGAGGACTCGGCAAGGCCGAAAAATGTGCAGATGCGCCGCTATCGCAAGCCGCCCGCAAGCCCGGATAACGCGCAAAAAAAGACCCCGCGCAAAAAGCGCGGGGTCTTTTTTTTGAGCGGTAATCCGGGCCTACCAGCTATCGCCGCCGAATGCGTCGCCTCCAAAGCCAAAATCGGCTTCGGGTTCGCCGCCCACTTTGGGACCAGTGGACTTTTCTTCGCCAGCGTCTCCGTCAGCAGCGGCTTCACCGGCAACACCGGCAACCACCACACCCTGACTCTTGACTTTTTCAACTTCAGCCATGAGATCATTGAGCTTCTTGGTCATCTCATCAAGCTTGCCAGAAGCGACGGTAACTTTCTGTTCACCGGCAGAATTCTGGGCCTCAACGGTTTTGACCTGCGCTTCCAACGGGCTGATCTTTGCGGCCAGCTCATCCTTTTCGGCGTTCAGCTTTTCAACTTCGGCTTTAAGGGTGGCGTTTTCTTCTTTCAGACCGGCCAGAATATCCAGCACAGCCTGCGCCCGAGCGGCCTCGCCTTCGGGCAGGGCTTCGATCTTGACCTGATTACCGAGCTTGGCGATATCGCCTTCGGCATAGGAAGTCAGACCGGGTTCTTGTTCATAAATCCAGGCTTTGGACAGAGCTTGTGCCACTGGGGCAACATCTGCATCCACGGAATCGGCCTGGGTGATGTAAGCCAGCATATCGAGCTGAGCCTGGTCAGCGGCGTCACCGCGGAGCACAGACACAAAAGCGTTCATTGGGAATACCTTAGCTTCAGCCATTTGATGCCTCCTTAACTAAGTAAGCTTCTTTTATATGTTCACCCAAGCGACTATTTGTCAGCGCCCATGGGGATGCGGCCAATTTTCTTGGCGTAGGACAATGCCACGGTACGATACACGAGGTGACCCAACTTGGACCACGGCAAGTACGCAAGCAGCATAAACACACCGATCAAGTGAATGTAGTAAATGGGATACGCCAGGACGGCCACACCGAGTACACGGAAAACCATGGCGAAAATACCAGTCAGGAAGAGGGTCCAGATCAAGGAGATCAGGTACCAGTCATACCAACTGGAGGATTGCTTGGTTTCGTCGAGATTGATGCGACGTTTGGTCACGGCCATCAGCCCGTACACACCCAGTCCGGCACCAACCAGTGCCAGCAATTTGATCGGATGATAGAATGGCATGGGGGTGTGTCCAATGGCGGACACGATATCACCCAAGCCGGTGATGCCAAGATTTCGCAGCAGCCAGCCACCCCAGTGACCGGCGGCAACAGTGCCGGTAACGATCATCAGAGCGATGAAAGCGAACATCAACCAACGGTGACCTGTTGCACGTTGGATGTCCATTTCGTCGGCATCGGCTTCGTTACAATCAAGGAATTGGGTGTGCTGCAATATTTCATACTTGGCGGTGTCAAACAGACAGGCCAGGAAGCTCGGCTCTTCTTTTCGCCCGACGATAAAAGTCTTGGGCTGTTTTTTGAAGCCATTGAGCATGTTACGCACACCGGCATAAAATCCCCAGATCATAAAGAGGAAGACCAGGATGAACACAGGGTCAATCACATAGTCACCCGGAAACAATCCGCCGAAGACGATTTCGCCATCGGCAGCGGGAATCCAGGCATGACTCGCAGCATCCCAGTTGAAGGTCGGCAGCAAAGAGCCAACCTTGCTTCCCATGATGAACCACACAATGCCGTAGAAAAGCGCAGGGATTGCGGCCAAAGGCAGCAAACCGCTGGAGCTGGACATCCATTTGCCGATGATCGGCAACGGTGCGAGGCTCCTGTACGCCATGTTCCGCAGGGCAGCCAGCAAATCGCCTGGCTTGGCACCACGGGGACACAGGGTCGAACAGGTTCCGCAGTTGTGGCAGAGCCAGATATCAATATCATTAACCAGACGGTCCTTGAGTCCCCACTGCGCCCAGACCATTTCCTTGCGGGGGTATGGGTTGTCAGCCGGAGACAAGGGGCACACCACCGAACAGGTGGCGCACTGGTAGCATTTTTTCAGGGAGTCGCCGCCCACGGCTTGCAACTCTTTAACGAACGTAAGGTCCGGTTGTACCTTGACGGTATTTGACATGCCGTACCTCCTAGTAACCCTTGAACGGGTTAGGGCCAAAGTTGGTGGTGATGTTCTCTACAAACTCGTCGATCATGGCCGGAACCTGATCGTACATGTCGATAGAGACTTCGTACTGCTCAACGCGTTCCGGTTCGACACCGAGACGTCCCAGGGACTCCGCAATATTTTCCTTGCGGCGGTTGCACAGTTCGGAACCCTTGACGAAGTGGCATTGGTAGTCGTCGCCGTACTTGCAGCCAAGCATCATCACGCCGTCAACGCCCTTGGACATGGCATCAGCGACCCAGATGGCATTGACTGAACCAAGACAACGGACCGGCAGGAAGCGCACATATGGGCTCCAGTGCTTGCCACGCATGGCAGCCATATCCAGAGCAGGATACGCATCGTTCTCGCACGCCAGGACGATAATGCGGGGACCGCCTTCTTCCAGGGTATCGGGAACCTTGACTTCCTTGATGGCCTGACCAATCTGGTTCACGCCATAGTTCGCAAAGGAGATAACCCGTTCCGGACACGCACCCATGCAAGTACCGCAACGGCGGCAACGGGTGGGATTCGGCTTTGGTGTCCCCTTTTCATCATCATCCAAAGCGCCAAATGGGCATTCCTCGGTGCACCGTTTACACTGTGTGCAACGCGTGAAATTGAACTCGGGGAAGCTCAAGTCGCCTGAACGGGGATGAACGGACATGCCTCGGTTGGAGGACTCAATGCACTGAATGGCTTTGAGCGCTGCACCGGCTGCATCCTCTGCGGCGAGACCGAGTCCCATGGGCTGACGCACGCAACCAGCGGCGTACACGCCTGTACGGCGGGTCTCGTAGGGGAAGCAAATGTAGTTGGAATCAGCAAAACCATCGAACAATTCGAGATCCGGGAACGCTGGCCCCTGACGATACACGAAGTTCATGGTCGGATTCGCCGCAGTGGTCGGGACAATGGCTGTGGGAACCACGACCATGTCGGCGGCCAGCTCAATCTCGGCACCCAACAGGGTATCCTTGGCCTTGATGATGACAGAGCTGCCGACTTCATTGACACCAGTGACGGTGCCCTTTGTCAGCATGATACCCGGATCATCCTGTGCGGCCTGATAATATTTTTCATTGATGCCAGGCACCATCATATTATCATAGATAATGTATGCGGTGGAATTCGGAGCCAGTTCACGCACATAATTGGCATGTTTCAAAGCGACCAGAGAGGTGATCTCCGAGCTGTATGCCAAATGCTTGGCGGACTCCTTGTCCTCGTACACGAACTCTTCACAGGCATCTTCGTCACTGCTGTCGTCGCAGGGAAGTTCCTCTTCACAAGCCTCGCCACATGGATCGTAGGAAACGCCGTCCATAAGGAGCGAAGTATCCACGATAAAGGCCACTGAAGACGGCGTGCGTCCGTCAGCGGTCTTGATGCTGCCGTTGGCTGCCATCAACTCGAATTCGCCAGCGGTCACAACGTTCTTGATGGAGCCGTAACCGAGTGGTGCGAGGAATTCGGTCTTGCCAGGAACAAAACCGGTGGCCATGACGACCGCGCCGACTTCGTACTCTGAACCACCGATAGTCGCAGTGTACTGCGCCGGAGAACCGGCAAGAGCTTCGACAGTCGCGCCAGTGATAACCTGAATTTTGTCGTTGGACTCGATCTCATTGATGAGAGCGGCCACGTCAATGGTTTCCGCCCGGTTTCCGAACGGGGCGCCCAGCGGATAGGATTTGTACATCATGGCGGCCTTGCCACCAAGTTTGTCATCCTGTTCCACGAGCAGGACGGAATAGCCGACCTTGGCAGCATTGAGTGCCGCATTCATGCCGGTATACCCGCCACCGACAACCATGATGGTCTTGTAGGCGTCGGGAAACTCGGGTTCGGGAATCCGGCTGTTCACCAGCTTGACGATTCCCATATTGGTGTAGTCCTTGGCGATGACTTCCATCTGACCAGGGAACTGCGGATCTTCTTCGTAGGACCAGACACACTGCTCACGCAGCGAGACTCGTTCTACTTGAACTGTATCGCCAAATTTGAACACGTCCCACTTGGCGCGGGGTGAACAGGCGCAACAGACCACGCCATCCAGACCGTGTTCGGCGATATCGGCCTCAATCATGGCCTTGCCTTCCGGGCTACAGAGAACCGGGTTGGACTTGGCCACGGCAACGCAGGAGGAATGCTTACCATTGGCAGCGAATTCGGCCAAGGCGTCAACATCGAGATTTGCCCCGATGTCACAACCTCCACAAATATATACTCCAAGCTTTTCAGCCATTGCTTACCTCCCTACCACGGTTTGAATCGCCCGCATCGCGGCAGCAGTGCCGGATTGGGCGGACTTCATGACGTCAAAGGGCTGCTTGGCACAACCCGCGGCGATGATACCTTCGCCATCGACGACGAAACCGTCAGCGTCAATCTGACCAGCCGGAGCCTTGAGACCAGCGCAACTGGGTTCCATGCCGGTAGCCAGAACAACCATGTCGAACTTTTCTTCGGACTTGATGCCCGTCAAAGCGTTTTCAACGGTCACGATGGGATTGCCCTGAGCGTCTTCGACGATTGCAGCAACCTTACCCTTGACCAGACTGAGCTTCTCATCGGTCTCGGTCAGGGCTTTGAATTTATCATACCGACCAGGAGTCCGCAGATCGATGTAGTAGATCGTTGCGCTGGCATCAGAGCGTTCACGCACATAACGGACATGCTTGAGCGAAGCCATGCAACAAATATACGAACAGTAATTCAGGTGATTCTGGTCACGAGAACCGGCACATTGGACAAACGCGATCTTCTTCGGTTCAGCTCCGTCAGAAGGACGCTTGATCTTCCCAACGGTCGGACCATTGGGAGCACACAGCCGTTCAAACTGCATGTTCGTCACCACATTCTTCAGCGTGCCCCCGCCGAGATTGGTCAACTTGGAAACATCATACGGTTTCCACCCAGTCGCAACGACAATGGCTCCGACAGCGAGATCAAGCTCTTTGCCTGAGTCGTCAAGATCGACAGCCTCATACGGGCAGGAAAGCTTGATGGCTTCCAGCTCGGACTCGGACGCATTCTCTGCATCCACAACGTAGCGCATGGGGAACATGAAGGGATGGGTCTTGTATGCCAAACCGCGAGTTCCAACACCGAAATCGAATTCGGATTCGATCCTGGTCGCCGTTGCCTTCTCACACTCGCCGCAGGCAGTACATTTTTCATTCACATAGCGAGGACGCTGTGTGATTCTGACGTCGTAATTTCCGGCGGTTCCGGTCACGGACGTCACTTCGGCCATGGTGATGACCTTTACATTTGGGTTATTTTTAATCCGTTGAAATTGAATCTCCAACCCGCAGGACGGAGGACACAGCTTCGGAAAATACTGATTCAACTGTGCGACCCGGCCACCCAGGTAGGGGTTCGTTTCAACGATGTACACCTCGTAGCCGACTTCGGCAGCTTCGAGGGCGGCGGTGATTCCTGCGAATCCCCCACCTACAACGAGAATACTATTATTCGACATTCTCTTCATTCCTCCCGAATAAAGTTGAGGCTCAGCCAACAAAATGGCCCAAACCCGGACCGGGAGCCCGTTCCCGGCCCGGATTCAGACCATTTTAGCCCCGGACGTTGAGAATGTGTCCGCGGGCCGGGGGCCCGCGGACACGGGATGATCATTACCTAAAGCTTAGGCGTCGGGGATGATCTTGACGTAAGGCTTCTTGAAGATAGTCGTCACGCCAGTGGCAGGATCGAATGTGGAGTTACAGAAGCACTTCCACTTGGAATCGTCCAGACCCATGAAGTCGCCGCGATAGTAGAAGCCCGGGTAACGGGATTCTTCACGGAACTCGATGTGCTGCATGTGCAGGCGGACGGTCCACAGGCGGTGGAACTGTTCCCAACAACGCATCAGTTCGTGCAGGTCACGAGCAGCGAGTTTCTGGGAATCTTCTTCCATCATGCCGAGCAGCCAGAAGCCGGTATTCAGCAGAGCCTTGGAGGTCATGTACAAAGTAGCAACACCACCACCGTATTCATCGGTGCACTTAATGAGGCGCATCATGAAGTTGTGAGGAGTGATGTAAGCCGGGTTGACAACAGGATCGGTGGAACCGGCCTTGTTCTCTTCGTAGGTGTACCAGGGTTGGTAGATTTCCTTGGTCAGCTCAGCACTGGTCTCTTTCAGAGCAGGCTTGAAGTCCTTGTGATCAACAACCCAACGGACCATCTGCTTACCGACGATACGGCCTTCAGCATGGGAACCGGAGGAGAACTTGTGACCAGAAGCGCCAACACCATCAGCACAGGTCCAGAGACCGTTGACCGTGGTCATACGGTTGTAGATCTTGCCGTTGTCAGCTTTGACCTTGTAGGATTCAGGGACCCATTCTTCATCAGGACCGGAACACCAGATGCCGCAGCAACCGGAGTGAGAACCGAGAAGGTATGGTTCGGTGGGCATGATTTCAGAACCGCGATCCTCAGGAGCGCAGTTAGTGGCAGCCCACAGGTTGGCCTGGCCAACGCACATGTCGAGGAAGTCTTCCCAAGCCTCGGACTCGAGGTGTTTCCACTCGGGACCAGCAAGGTCGCCACCGACAGTGTTCAGCAGAGCGGTTTTGGTGTCCATGAAGATCGGGCCGCGGCCTTCACGCATTTCACGGAGCATCATGTGGTTACGCAAGCAGGTGGGGATAATGTGACCCTTGGCGTAGCCGCGATCCTCGTAAGGCTTCAGCATGGCACGGTTGGTCTCACAATAATCTTCACCCTTGTAGTTGGTCGCCTTGGCCTTGAAAAGGAGGAACCATGCGCCGACCGGACCGTAACCATCTTTGAAACGGGCGGGGACGAAGCGGTTTTCCATCATGGTCATTTCTGCGCCAACCTGGGCAACCATGGTGTAGGTGGAACCTGCGTTCCATACGGGGTACCATGCACGACCCATACCCTCACCAGTGGAGCGGGGACGGTAGACGTTAACAGCACCACCACAAGCAACAACAGCGGCGTTGCACTTGTAGATGTAAACTTTGTTTTCACGGGTGGAGAAACCAACAGCACCAGCGATACGGTTGGGCTCATTGGCATCCAAAAGCATCTTCACGATGAACACGCGTTCAACGTAGCGGTCTTCACCAACAGCGTTTTTAGCAGCTTCAGCAACGATGCACTTGTAGGACTCACCGTTGATCATGATCTGCCAACGACCGGAACGAACCGGAGCGTCGCCGTTACGGATGGCGAGGCCTTCAGCCTTGGCTTTGGCACCGTCAAGGTTCTTGCCGTCTTTCTTGACCCAAACGGGGAGACCCCATTCTTCAAAGAGATGGACGGAATCATCAACGTGACGGCCAAGGTCGAAGATCAAGTCTTCACGGACAATACCCATCAAGTCGGTACGGACCATGCGGACGTAATCATCAACATCGTTATCGCCACAATACGTGTTGATCGCGGACAGGCCCTGAGCAACAGCGCCGGAACGATCAAGAGCAGCCTTGTCAACGAGTTCAAGAGTAATGGACGGGTCAACTTTTTCAATCCAACGCATGGCTTCAAAAGCAGCACCGCAGTTACCCATGCCACCGCCGACCAAAAGGATATCAACGTCTTTTTCGATGATTTCCGGCTCGGCGAGAGCTACACCCTTGGAAGCTTCTTTGCTGGGAAGCAGAGGCATAATATTTCTCCTAGTATTTAACGTGATTCAAGTTGTCTTACAGACACATACGCAGGCTGGACTAGACCAGGCTGGCGTAATCTTCCATCGTCCACTCTTTCTTCAGGTCAGCTTCGGTGACAGAAGCTTCTTCCATGACAGCCACTTTCGGGGCAACCAGCTCGGATTCAGTGAACAACAATTCGTTGTCCAGATCGGTCGGCTCGGGTTTGCCTTCGAAAGGTTTGATGGAACCTTCAGCAGTAGTACGGATGGGGAACTTGAAGCGTTTCACGCTGCCATTACGGAATTTGACGGTCCACATGATGTCTTCAGCGGAGCGCATCGGGATGGAAGTTCCACCCATAGGGGCGAAGTCGGCATATGGACGAGCTTCAATTGCGCCCTGGGGGCAAATTTTCACGCAGGAATAACATTCCCAACAGGCAGACGGTTCCTGATTATATGCTTTCATTTCGTCAGCATCCAGGATCATCAGATCATTAGGGCAAATGTACATGCAAGCGGTCTTTTCGCCACCCTTGCAGCCGTCACATTTTTCCGGGTTAACAAAGGTCGGCATAACTTCATCCTCCTAAAATAGGGTTTATTATTCACAACAACCGACATCCTCTACCTAAACAAAATATGCTTTGCACGTTTCAACCGTGCGGAATCTAGGAATTAGCAAGAGGAACACCCCTTGTCAACGTGAAAGTGAATTTTTGAACAAGCAACGTATGCACAACCCCCTCCCAGTACCATTCAAGCCACTGTAATAACACACTTTAAGCCATATTTATTACAAAAAAACACCCATTAATCATATAAGAAAACACTTCTCAGACTAACAACAGTTACCAATTGAAATATCAAACTTCATACATAATCTTATTTTTTGTATTTTCCCCTTTAAAATTCGGATTAACTATTCAAAATATAAAGAAATTTTACAAAAAAACACCCCCAGAATCTCTAGACTTTTTTTCGAAAGGATCTCAGACTTTTCGGATAAACGTTTTTTTATGTATAATATGACATGGGTGTCACAAAAAACAGCTTGACACGACTTTCACAAACAGCCAATAAGGTCACATGATCGACATGGGAAATATTCATGGCTCACAAACGCGGACACGCCGCAACCATGATTTAAGGCAATGGTTTAATTGAAAAAACTATTTTAGGAGGCTTAAATGTCCAACCTCGTAGCACCTCACGGTGGAAAAGGTCTCGTCTGCTGCCTGCTCGAAGGCGCTGAGCTTGAAGCTGAAATCAAAAAAGCTGAAGGCCTCAAGACTCTCGAAATTTCTGATCGCGCCAAAGGCGACCTCATCATGATGGGTATCGGCGGTTTTTCTCCGCTGAACGGCTTCATGAGCAAGGCATCGTGGAAAGGCGTTTGTGAAAATTTCCTGATGGAAGACGGCACATTCTGGCCCATCCCCATCACGCTCGACACCAATGAAGACGTTGCAGTCGGAGAAGAAGTCGCTTTGAAAGCCGCTGACGGCACTGTGTACGCAACCATGATGGTTGAAGAAAAGTTCGAAATGACTGAAGCCGACAAGAAATGGGAATGCGAAAATGTCTACAAAGGCCACGGCGAAGAGTCCGCTGACGACGTTTTCTGGAAAATCGCCATGGAAGATCATCCCGGCGTCCAGGCCGTCATGGCACAGGGCAAATACAACCTGGCCGGCCCGGTCAAGGTCTTGTCCGAAGGCGACTACGCCAAACGTTTCCCCGGCGTCTATCTGACACCCAAGGAAATCCGCGCCGAGATGGAAAAACGCGGTTGGTCCAAGGTTGCCGCACTGCAGTTGCGTAACCCCATGCACCGCTCTCACGAATTCCTGGCGAAAATCGCTGTTGAAGTCTGTGATGGCGTTGTGATCCACTCCCTGATCGGCAACTTGAAGCCGGGCGATATCCCGGGAGATGTCCGCATCAAGTGCATCCAGACCCTGATCGACAACTACTTCGTACCTGAAAACGTCATCAACGCCGGTTACCCGCTCGACATGCGCTACGCCGGTCCTCGTGAAGGCCTGCTCCACGCCACCTTCCGCCAGAACTACGGCATCAACAACATGTTGATCGGTCGTGACCATGCTGGCGTCGGCGACTTCTACGGTCTGTTCGAAGCACAGGAAATCTTCAAGAAAATCCCGTACCAAGACGGTTGCTCCGCCGAGCCTGGAAAGGCCCTGCTCTGTCAGCCCATGAACATTGACTGGACCTTCTACTGCTACAAGTGCGACGGCATGGCTTCCATGCGGACGTGCCCGCATAGCAAGGAAGACCGCGTCATCCTTTCCGGTACAAAACTGCGTAAGGCCCTGTCTGAAGGCGCTGAAGTTGTTGACCACTTTGGTCGCGACGAAGTCCTCGTCATCCTGCGCGAATACTACGCTGGCTTGACCGAAAAGGTCGAAGTCAAGATGCAGAAAGCCGCTTCCGGCGCCGACATGTAAAGGCAGCCGGTCGGTATGTACTGACCATTCAAGGGGAGCTGGCATATGCCAGCTCCCCTTTTTCAATATAATTATATGAATATGATCGAGAATCAGCCCTCCACTCTCCTTTCAGCAAACAGTGCAACAAGGACTGATGACGAGCCTTTGCGACCCAAATGTCCATCCATGTTCAAAATGGAACATGCGTTTTTTTCCGCCAAACATCACACACGTTTTCTGTGCCGATGCGGTATTCAGCAAAAACCGCACACAAAAGCTGTTCCATTTTTCCCAAGCCCTTTCATCGGGACAGACATCAATCGCGATTCTTCATATATATTCTATAAATAACAGAACCTATTGTTTGAGATGCCAGACACCCTTTTCGTCACGCCACGCTTTGGCCATAATTTCCTGTCCATCCCGAGCGTCCTTGATAACCACATCCCTGTAGACTCTTTCTTCGGCCATATATGGAGGAGACGGCGTTGCAGTATAACTGGCCCCGGTGTCGGGATTAGTCCAGGAACTCGGCTGACCGGACCGACCTTTTTCAAGCGTCCGTTGCACCTGCTGTTCATCGCTTTTGTCCCATTCGTTTCCAACGATATAGCCCATCAGCACACCAACACCGGCCCCGACCGCGGCTCCGAGTAATTTGTCATTGAATGTCAAAGCACCAATCGTGGCACCGGCCAAACCACCGACCGTGGCCCCCTGCTGCGCTTTATTCGCACATCCAAATCCTCCCAAAAGGAACCCCACCATCACACAAACAATCAAAATATTCCGCATTCGAAACCTCCTTTGCAGTCCAGCCACCACGATTCATCCCGATGCACAAAAGCCCACAACACGCTTTTCACACCATGTACCGGGCACTGTACCGCACTCTGAGTCGTGCGCTTATTATTATCTCTACAGTCGCTTGCACGAACAGGCACCACATGAGTCAACACTGCGTCACCACACGACAAAATCTCGACAAAAACGGCCTCATTCATGGCACTTGCGTCTCACCGAATTTCAAGGTAGAAAGGCTGTTCCTCTTTTTTTGAGGAAAACCATATATACATAAGGAAGACGGTAAGACGATGATCAAGATCCGCAAAGATGACACCAGTGGTCCCTCCCATGAACGACCACGCCGTGATGAAACCCGAGCACCTCGCACATTCGAAAAGCGAGGCGGGCCAAGGGATGGCGGCCGAAAATTCGACAAACGCGGCGGCGGCAACCGTGGAGGTCGTGATTTTTTTGGCAATAAGCCGCAACGCCCTGTCCTCGACGACAACGCTCCTGCCAAATCCGAGATTGTCGCAAACCACCGTTTCAACGACATTTCCGACCTCGACGACCAGATCCTGCACCTGCTGGAAAAACGGGCATTCCTGATCCGCAAGGAAGGTGCATGGCGCAAATCCAAGCAAAAGTCCTTGGTCGATCCCAAACTTGAAAAGTTGCTCAGAGGCTCTTTTGACCGCAAGGCCGGAGAACTCAGCCTTGACGCCAAACTCTCCAAACAGCTCTTCACACTGCTCAATCAATTTTCATTGGCCGACGTTCGCAAGAAATTCGAAGGCGAAGGATACAAACTCGCTCCTCGCGTGGACCGCATCAAGGCCGGTATCGCCGGACCGCGTTCCTTCCGTTTCACCCGCATGATGCTTGCCATGGCAGCCAGTGCCGGTACAAAAACCACCCTGTCCCCAGTGACAATGAACGCCCCGAACAAGGACTTGGCCAAAGCTTTGAAACAGGTCGGTGCTCCCATTTCGTGGGATGATGACTGGATCAGGAACGAAGGCGGGAAAACCCTTGAATTCGAAGGGAACATGGCCTTTGTGGGTGAAGATCCCTTCAACTTCTACATGCTGCTCTGTCTGGCTCTCGGCCACGCAGGTCGCTGTAAATTCACTGGCAAACCCGCCCTGCAATTGCTGGACGTAGCCTCCCTGAACAAGATTCTGCCGAGACTCGGAGCCAGACTGGTTCCCATGAATCCCAACAACCCGGGCCTCCCCGTCCGTTTGGAATGTGGCGGTTTCATGGATGAAACAATCACTTTGCCCGGCAACGTCGATCCCGAGTTCGCCGCAGCCCTGACCCTGGCAGCGTGGTCCTTCTCCGGAGGCCTGACTATCAACGGCCTGAACAAGGACGCCCGCGCCCGTGTCGCCGAAGCCGTTGAAGTCCTCACCGTCTGCGGGATCAAGGCCACGTTGAAAAATGATTCTGTCACGGTCTCGGACGGTGTGCCAGAAATCGACGAAGACCCGTTGTTGCCGCTGTCCGTCAAGCTCAATGCCATGCTTCTGGCCCTGCCCATCCTGAGTGGTGGTTCCATCAACATCGAAGGGACCTGGCCGAAAAACGAACAGGCTGACATGGTGCTGAAACAACTGAAAGCACTCGGTCTGTCCATCAATGTGGCCACGGAAAACCTGGTCGCAATCATGGACGGTCCACTGCCCGAATCTGCGGACATCTTCCTGGGTGAAGACTCGGCCCTGATGCCGTTGGCCCTGGCCCTGGCTCTCAAGGTCGGCAACGCCACCCTGAAGGGAGCCGAGAATCCCACGACTCTGGAATTGCTTGACCGTATGGGCGCATCGTATGAAATAACCGAAGACGGCATCGCGTTGAAAGCCGGCAAACGGCAATGGGACGGCACCTGGTTCAGTCCTGATCCCATTTGGTCCATGGGCTGTGCAATGGCCGCATATTCCGTGCCCGGCATTGTGCTCGAAAACCACGGTGAAGTGACGGCAACCTGGCCAGAATTCTGGAACTTCTATAACTCCCTGCCCACCGGCATCATGAAACCGAAGCCGGTACGTGAGAAGAAAGATGACACACGCAGACGAATCAAAATCCGGTGAGAAACGACTCAGCGATGATAAGGCAACGTTAGAAAAAGAAGTGGCGGAACTGACACTTGAGCGAGAAAAAACGCAGGTCAGCATCCGCCAATTCATGGAAGACGAAGACCTCAAAAATGGCGTCTATTATCATAACGAGATATTCCAGTTGCAGCAGGACAAACTGCGGTTGGATGTGGAAATAAAATTCCGCACCAACAAGATCAACCGGATCAATCTCGGCATTGAAGACATGGAGGCCAGCGGCGGCGTCAAAAACGGATTCCTGTTTTAAGACCGGTAACATACCGTTTCAACGCAATTCATTTGGGAGAGGAGAGGCCCAAATGCTCTTCGGAGATGCGTTGAAACGGGTCTGAGAGAGACCTTTTTGCACTGTGAGGAAAAAAGATATGGGCAAAAATATCACGCACAAGATTATTGAAAAACATCTCGTCTCCGGTGACATGATCCCGGGACGGGAAATCGGACTTCGCATCGACCAGACTCTGACACAGGATGCCACCGGCACCATGGCATGGCTACAATTCGAAGCCATTGGCGTCGGTCAGGTCAAAACGGATCTCTCTGTCAGTTACGTAGACCACAATACCCTCCAGATGGGATTTCGCAATCCCGATGACCATCGATATCTGCGGACCGTGGCCGCCAAGTCTGGCGCGGTCTTTTCACCGGCCGGAACCGGCATTTGTCATCAACTGCATCTGGAAAACTTCGGGAAACCCGGTTCGACGCTCATCGGGTCAGACTCTCATACCCCCACTGCGGGTGGTATCGGAGCCATGTCCATGGGTGCCGGAGGACTGTCCGTGGCACTGGCCATGGCCGGAGAAGCCTACTTCATTCCTATGCCCGAAGTGGTCAAGGTCAACCTGACCGGAAAACTCACCGGCTGGGCAGCAGGCAAAGATGTGATTCTCGAACTGCTTCGCCGTCTGACCGTCAAGGGCGGCGTCGGCAAAGTATTTGAATACGCCGGTCCTGGCGTTGCGGCCCTGTCCGTGCCGGAACGGGCCACCATCACGAACATGGGGGCCGAACTCGGTGCGACCACATCCATCTTCCCGTCCGATGATCGGACCAGGGACTTTTTGGACAAGATGGGCCGAAGCGATGATTTCGTGGAACTCATCGCCGATCCCGACGCCGAATACGACGAGGTCATCGACATCGACCTGTCTACCCTCGAACCGATGGTCGCCCAACCGCACATGCCCGATCAGGTCTGTCCGATCCGTGAACTGGCCGGGAAAAAGATCGACCAAGTCGCCATTGGCTCCTGCACCAACTCATCCTATTCCGATCTCAAAAACACGGCCCAGATACTGGCCGGGAAGCAGACACCCCCGGAAACCGATCTGATGATTTCCCCCGGCTCCAAGCAGGTTCTGAAACTGCTGGCCCGAGAAAACCTCATCGAACCAGTGCTGGACGCGGGTGCTCGTTTGCTGGAATGTTCCTGCGGTCCGTGCATCGGCATGGGCGGTTCCCCGACCACAGCCGGGGTCTCGGTCCGTACCTTCAACCGCAATTTCGAAGGTCGATCCGGCACCTTGGATGGCCAAGTCTATCTGGTATCCGCCCAATCCGCAGCCCGACTGGCGTTGGATGGAGCATTCACCGATCCAGCCACCTGGGGACCAGCTCCCGAACGCGTGGACCTGCCCGAAAATGTGCCGTCCATCCGCTCGTTGTTCGTGTTTCCCCCGGAAGACCCGACATCGGTGGAGGTACTGCGCGGACCCAATATTGTCGCCCTTGAAAAATTCGACGGACTGCCGGACACCATCGAGGCGCAGATTCTCCTCAAGGTGGACGACAATATCACCACGGACCACATCCTGCCCGCTGGTGCGGAAATCACGGCCCTGCGATCCAATATTCCGGCCATCAGCCAATATATCTTCAACCGGGTGGACGCAGAATTTGTCGGTCGGATGAAAGCGGCCGGACAGGGAATCATTCTGGGCGGTGAAAACTACGGACAAGGGTCCAGCCGGGAACACGCGGCATTGGGTCCCCGACATCTCGGTGTCAAGGCCGTCATCGTCAAATCCCTGGCCCGTATTCATCGCGCCAACCTGATAAACTTCGGTATCTTGCCGTTGTTGCTGACCAACCCGGCTGACTATGACAGCTTGAGCCAAGGAAAGACGCTCACCATCCCGGCCAAAGACATGAAACCGGGCGGAACGATCTCCATCACGATAGACGATGGCAAAATCGTTCCAGTGACAAATGATTTGACCAAAAAGGAACTGGAGATTATCCAGTCAGGTGGACTTCTCAATGCTGTCAGAGAAAGCCACACATAAAATGTGAGCAACTGCCGCCCTCTTTATGAGGATGGTGTCCTGTCAAACAGAGCTACTGGAGCTAAAATGTTAGAAATAATGCGTGAAAATGCTTCCGGCTGGATCGTCAAGATCCTGTTTGCCATCATTATTATCGTTTTCGTCTTTGCCTTTGGTATGTCCGGGCTTGCCCCCACCGGCGATCCGGTCATGGCAACGGTCAACGACCAAATCATCACACGGGCCGAGTACGAATTCGCCTATCAACGCATGGCAGAGGCCATTGGCAACTCAAATCCGAACGTCACTTCAGCGCAGTTGCAGAGCGCACAATTCAAACAGATGGTCATGGGCGAACTTATCAGCAAGAAATTATTGCTGGATGAAGCCGAAAAACTCGGCATCGGCGCATCCGATCAGGAAGTAGTTCAAGGCATTGCCACGCAACCCATGTTCAAGAACAAACAAGGTGTCTTCGACAAGGGCATCTATCAGGCCGCCCTGCGAAGCATCCGCATGACCCCGGCCCAGTTCGAAGCTGATTTCAAGCAGGAACTCATCATCGACAAGGTCAAACAGGGTGTGGGCAGCACAACCTCGGCCACCCCGGATCAGGCCCGTCAAATCTTTGATTGGGTGGGCGAACAGGCCCGCATCGATTACATTCAGGTGTCACCCAAGGACTTCATGAAGACGGTGACCGTGTCCAAGGACGAAATCAAGGCGTACTTCCTGACCAACAAGGATCGCTTCACCGCACCTGCACAAGTCCGCCTGCGCCTCATCTCCTTCACCCCGGACGCTCTGGCCAAATTCCAGACCGTCACCGATGAAGAAATCAAGGCGTACTACGCCGCCAACAGCAAGCAGCTCCAGCAGCCCGAACAGGTCCACGCCCGTCACATTCTCGTGATGGTCAAGGATACCGATTCCGACGCTGACAAGAAAAAAGCCAAAGCCAAAATTGATGATGTCCTGACCCAGGCCAAGGCCGGAACGGACTTCGCGACACTGGCACAAAAATATTCCGAAGGTCCGAGCGGACCCAACGGTGGTGATCTCGGCTGGTTTGGCCGTGGAGCCATGGTCCCCGAATTCGAAAAAGCGGCTTTTGACACCCCAGCCGGTTCCGTTTCCGGTCTGGTCAAAACCCAGTTCGGCTGGCACATCATCAAGGTGGAAGAACGCAAAAACGCCTCCACCCAGACGCTGGACGAGGTCAAAGACGAGTTGCGCACCCGAATTGCTCAGGAAAAAGCGTCTGAAAAAATCACCGAACAATTGGACCAGGCTCTGGATCGTCTGATCTCAGGCATGACCATCGAAGAGATTGCCAAAGAACTGAATCTCGAAGCCGTGACCACCGAACCAATGCCCGCACTGTTCTTGACACAGGTTTTCGGCCTGACTCAGGAAGCGGCCAAGACCGTTCAGGAACTGGCTGTCGGTGAGGCGCACAAGGCCCCCATCGCCGTGAATGGCGGATACATGCTGGTTGAAAAAGTTGAAGACGTTCCCCCGACACTCATGCCGCTGGACAAGGTCGCACCGACCATCGTCAACACCATCAAAAAGCAGAAAAGCCATGAAATGGCCCAAAACAGAGCGGAAAAAATTCACGCCGAGTTGACGGGTACCAATGCAGCCAAGGCCGCCAAGACCTATGCACGCCGCATCAAGACGTCCGAACCGTTTGGCCGTCAGGGCGACATCGCCGGTCTGGGACAGAGCAAACCGCTGACTGAAGCCGTTTTCAAGGCCAAGGGCACTGACTGGCTGCCGCTGGTGTACACCATGCCGGAAAGCGTCCTGGTCGTTCGACTGAAAGAACACATCCCCGCTTCCGACGAGCTTTGGACCGAGCAAAAAGCATTCTGGATCAAACAGGCCGGACAGGGCTATCGTCAGGAAATGCTGGCCGCGTTCATGGATGAGCTGAGCAAGAATGCCGATATCGACATCGTTCACCCGGAAATCCTGCAATAGGACTCAATCCATATAAAATGTAAACGGCCTTTCCTGTTTCAGGGAAGGCCGTTTTTTCATGGCTTCCAGACATTCCTTTGCGCAAAAAGGACTAACGCAAGCGGGCACTCTCTCGAATTATTGAAGAACCTCGTGAACCAATTTCGGCAGCAATGTCCCGGCTTTTCCCTGAAGGAAATAGTCGCTGATCCTGTAGGTGTACTCCGTATCGGACAGATTGATTTCAACCAGGGTGCCACCATTATTTTTCACGATGGACGGAATCCGACCGGCGGGCATGACCAGGCCGCCCGTGCCGATAATCAGACAGACATCCGCCTGTTGAGCCAAGGCCGTGGCGGCCTGGTGGACATGGGACGGAACCCCCTCACCAAAAAAGACGAAATCAGGTTTGAGCACACCTCCGCAGGCTGGACAACACGGTGGCAACGAATCCAGTGAAATATCCTGAGAGTCGAAAAAAGTCCGACAACTCATGCACTGCATCCGCCGGGTGGAGCCATGGTATTCATGGACAACCGTGCTGCCTGCTGCCTGATGCAACGAATCGATATTCTGCGTCACGATACCGGCCAACTTGCCATTGTTTTCCAACTGCACCAACGCGTGGTGTGCGGCGTTTGGTTTGGCCGAGTCCAACATGTCATAAAAAATCGTCTTCAAAAGCGGCCACACGTCCGCCGGATGCTGTTTGAAATAGGCTTTCTCGAACAAGGCAGGGTCATATCGAGACCAGATGCCACCCGGCCCGCGAAACGGGGGGATGCCGGATTCCACGGAAATTCCCGCACCAGTAAATGCCATGATACACCGGGCGTTCCGTATGGCCTGCGCCGCATTCTCAAGAGCTTGATTCGTCATGATATCCTCACTATTCCACGGCGGACAAAATCAGATGCCCATCCGGGTCGGTATGCACACTGAAAATGGCGGCCCACCGCTCGAAGCACCGTTCGCCCAGCTCGGGATCGATGTCCAGAAAAGAGCGGGATACATGAATTTCTGCGCTCACCCGCGCGTCTTTGACAAAAATCAATCCCCAAGAATCCGGGGCCATTTGCTTTCCTGCATACGGACGACCAAACCTGTTTTTGAGTGTATGCACTTTTCCGGGCAGAAGCAGACACACTCCATCCCAATCATAGGACTCCATCAAGGCATCCAGAGAAAACGTATCTCCTGGGCGTGCCCGCTGTTTGTCCACGGCCCGGACAAACCGATCTTTCATGTAGGTATCAGTATAATCGAAGAAAAACAGTGAACCAAACGCCACGACGAGACCGATCGAGACAACCAGTGCGCTTTTCGTCCTCATGTGCATGGGAACCTCTCCTGTATGGGGCACTCCCGAATTCCGATTCGCAATTCATCCTAAATATAGAACTGTCAGGACATGAGGTCAAACACGGGGACACACAGCATCTTCAAACCCAATTCCGAAAAAACGAAATCCTCGCTGACCGGAACCTGTTTCGAATTTTGCCCCTTGTTTCCGGTTCAATGATCCTGTACTTTTTGTGAACATTCTCCCATCGCAAAAAAGGATATATCATGCCGCTCACTCTCCGAATATTTTCCGACTTTGTCTGACCATTCTGCTACATCGGCACGGGAATTGTCGATCATTTGAAGCAGGAATTCGACATTGAAGACATCTGGATTCCACACGAACTCCACCCGGAAACGCCAGCACAAGGCGTGCCAACGATTGATCGATTCAGCCAGTTTGATATCGACCAGGCCGTCCTCACCTGCAACCAGCGGGGTGAACCTTACGGTCTGACCTTTGGTGACATGACCGTTCTGAGAAACTCCCGACTGTCGCTGGAGGCAGCGGAATTCGCCCGCGAGCATGGCGTGTATCACGCATTTCACCACGCGGTCTTCAGGGCGTATTTCACTGAAGGGAAAGACATTGGAGCAACAGACATATTGTTGGACGTGGGAGAGTCCTGCGGACTGGATCGAGCGGCCCTGAACACCGCGCTTGCGGACCATCAATTCGCCGAAAAAGTCGCCATGGGTTCACAGGCAGCACGCGACGCTGGGGTCACAGCTCTGCCCACGTTCATCATCAACGATATGCCGCCCATGACTGGAGCGATCAGCGAAACACGCTTTCGCACCGCACTCCAATCCGCAACAGACTCAGGCAAAAGTTAACCACAACGAACTGCAACACCAGGTACACCATGGCGCAAAAGTCCGAAATAGCTGTTTTCTTTACAGGTGGAACCATCGGGATGTCCCCGGTCGAAGGCAAACCCGGCGTGGCTCCGGGCGGCAACTTCGATCAACTGCTCAAGCAGCTTGTTCCTCAGGGAAAAGCGGTCTCGCTGCGCCCGATATTATGGTCGGACAAACCCAGTCCCCACATGACACCGGACGACATGTTTCGACTGGCCAGAGACATTGAAACCTCACTGAAAGAGCCAAACGTCATCGGGGCCATTGTCCTGCACGGCACAGACACTCTGGTCGAAACCGCCTACATGTGTGATCTGATCATTGACTCGGACAAGCCCATCATACTGACCGGGTCCATGCGGTACTATTCGGAATCTGGATACGACGGCATCCGCAACCTGACAAACAGCATCCGGGCCTGTCTGCTTCCCCTGCCCCCCGGGGTCGGGGCCTGCATTCTGATGACGGATCGCATCTTCGCGGCCCGAGAAGCCGTCAAGGTCAACTCGCTCAATGTGGATGCCTTCGAGTCCCGCGAAGCCGGTGTGGTCGGTTCCGTGGCCGGAGAATCCGTAATCCTGGCCCGACGTCACTCCACCCCGGCCCGACGACAAAAAATCAGCCCCCGGGCCATTGTCGAAAAGGTGGCACTCATCACGGCTTATACTGGGATGGACCGATCACTTATCGATCATGCTAAACACATTGGTATGAAAGGTATTGTCCTTGAAGGATTTGGCGCAGGCAACATTCCGCCCGCAGTTGTTTCCGGCGTGGAAGACTGTGTGCGAGATGGTATCCCGGTCGTCTTGGCCACCCGGTGCATCGAAGGCGGTGTCTGGCCGATTTACGGCTATCCCGGCGGCGGGGCCGATCTGGAAAGCAAAGGTGTCATAGCCTGTGGTCGACTCGGGGGACCAAAGGCTCGAATCCGACTGATGTGCGCCCTTGGCCTGACCTCGGACATGGACACCATCAGGGAACTATTTGCCGAAGCCTGATCGCTGGCAGCCTCCCGACCTATTTCAGGTGCGCCATATCGTTCTGGTGCCAATTCCAGGCCGTGCGCACGATTTCATTGATGTCACCGAATTGCGGTTGCCACTCCAGAATTTCATGCGCGGCCTGAGCCGAACTGACCAGAGCCGGAGAATCGCCCGGACGACGGTCCGACTCGACCACAGGAATCGCACATCCGGTGACAGCCCGGGCCACATCCACGATTTCCCGCACGGAAAAACCGTTGCCATTTCCAAGGTTGAAAGCCCGTGAAGCACCACCTGATTCCAAATATTCCAGAGCCTTGACATGCGCCGAAGCCAGGTCGGTGACATGGATATAGTCTCGGAGACACGTTCCGTCCGGGGTGGGATAATCCGTACCGAAAAGGGTGATATTGTCACGCAAACCAAGCGCAGTATGCAAAATCAACGGGATGAGATGGGTTTCCGGTTGATGACGTTCGCCAATCTCACCATCCGGGTCAGCTCCGGCGGCATTGAAATACCGCAGACACACATGATTCAAGCCATAGGCCCGCCCATAGTCGGCCAGCATCTGCTCGATCATCCGTTTTGACCACGCATAAGGAGACAGCGGAGACAGTGGGTGATCTTCTGCGATCACCTCGGTCACGGGTTCACCGTACACGGCGGCGGTGGAGGAAAAGACCAGCCGTTTCACATCGGCTTCCAACATGGCATCCAACAAATTCAGGGTATTCCGCACATTGTTGCCGTAATACATATCCGGTTTTGCCACGGATTCTCCCACGGCAATAAACGCCGCAAAATGCAGGACTTCACCGATATCATGCCGGGAAAACACGGCTTTCAAAAAAGCGGGATCACCAAGGTCACCCTCTTCGAATTCCCCCCATTTGAGGAAATCACGATGGCCGGCCACCAACGAATCAACAACCACAACCTCTCGTCCCAAGGCGGACAGGGCCTTGGCCGCATGGGAACCGATATATCCGGCACCGCCGGTGATGAGTGTTTTTTTCATCGTACAATCATATCGCACGTTCTCACGAAAGAGAAGCGGACTTTGGCCTAGGACTGCATACGTCCGATCAATTCCTTGAGCGATCCGGCCAAAGCGGACAGATTCTGCAAAGCAACCCGAGATTCACTCATGGCATTGGCGGTTTCACTGGAAATGCCATTGATTTCCTCAGTAGCACGATTGACCTGCTCACTGGTTGTGGACTGTTCTTCCGCAGCCGTTGCGATGGAACGAATCTGATCGGCAGCCATGCCCACGCGTTCCCGGATATGCTGCATGGATTCGCCCGCTTTTGAGGCTAATTCAGTGGATTGTTGGATGGATACGACAGCCTCTTCAGTGGCGGTCACATTTTTTCTGGTTCCGGCACGAATGGATTGAATGGCCTCATGCACTTCCTTGGTCGCAATCATGGTTTTTTCCGCCAATTTCCGCACCTCGTCGGCCACCACGGCGAATCCCCGCCCCGCTTCTCCAGCCCGAGCGGCTTCAATGGCCGCATTCAACGCCAGCAGATTTGTCTGGTCCGCGATATCGTCGATCACCTGCATGATGGCCCCGATATCCTCGGTCTGTTTATCCAGCCCGGCCATGGATTCCTTGAGATGTTCCGACCGCACGCCAACATCCTGGATCGCACCGACCACCTCATGCACAAGGTGCGTCCCTTTCTCGGCAGCACCACGCATGTCTTCCGCATTGCTGGACGCATCTGCGGCATTTCTGGCGACCTCAAGCACCGTCACATTCATCTGCTCCATGGCAGACGCGGTTTCACTGGCCCGATCCCGCTGGATATCGGAACCGTGACTGGCTTCATCCACCTGTTGCGACAAGACTGACGACGCATCTTCAAGCTGTTCGGCAATAGATCGAGCTTCCCGGGCTGTTTCCACCAACAATTCATGTTGCTGACGGGCCTCCTGCTCGCTCAACTTGATTTCCGTGGTTTCGGTCAGGATAGTAAAAGCCCCGACAATCTTCCCGTCCAAATCCTTGATGGGCGAAGTATCAACCAACAAATGATATGGTCTTCCCCGTCGGCCCGTGCCGGATGTCACCTGCCCGATCACCACGGTATCATCACGCATACACTGGCCAAGCATGGTGGACCGATTGCGATCGCCATACACGAATTCACCCATGTGCATTCCGATAAACGCTTCCGGCGGCTCATCAATCTGCAACAAATCGAGTTCTGCCTGATTCAAAAAAGTAATGGTTTCATCCAGATCCACAACCACGCAGGGCTGTGTCATATTGGTCAGCAATCCCTGAGACATACCAAGCTTGGTCTTCAGCTCGGCAGTCATATCCCGCACGGAATCAATGGTCTCGCTGATAATATCAACGGCTTCATACCTGATGGTCGCGTCATACTTTCCCTTGGCAACCTCACGGGTAAACTCGGAAAGGTCGGACAAAGGCCGAATCAAGGCCCGGACCAGAATGGTCCCTCCCAAAAACGACACCAGAATCCCGCCGGTCACGACAATACCACTGACCCACAGGACGCTGTGAATCAACGTATCCCGGCTGGCCTGATCGAGCACCAGTTCATCCAGTACCGAAGTGATCCTGAACACGATGCCGCCGGCAAGAAGAAGGGCTGTGACAGCCACCATGAAAACAACGCCGCTGACGAGTTTGAAGCGAAAAGGAACCTTTTTCGGATTGAACATGCGCACACCTCTGATTGATTGCCGACACACCTGCCCCGTTCACCTGGACAGCGTAAATTCTAAACATTCTTTAGACCACTACGAGTCACACAGGAATCTGTCAACACGGGCACCGCATATTCAACGCCAAGCCCCCTTCACCATATACGGAGACGCGCTATTCTTCGCTGCTCCACATGCCGTTCTGGACCCATCCGAGGTATTTTCTCGCAAGAAAGCCCGCGACCTCCCGGGCATCATCAAGTCCGAATCTGGGGACATCCGCATCCACGCCCACATCCGTGACCATGGCAACAAGTTGTTTGTCATCCTGATTTTGCCGGGAGCACAATGGCGTATGATGTGCTTCGCCCCGATGGACTTCAACCTTGGGGAACTGGGCATTGAAATACCCTTCAGTCAACACCAGATGTTTATCCGCGAACAGTTTTTCAGCCAATTCCGGCAACGTGTGTTCATGGTCCACGCTCTGAATCATGGCGATTCGATCGGGTGAAGCAATAACCACGGTTTCGGCTCCGGCCTGTTTCAATCGCCACGAATCCTTTCCTTCATGATCGATATCAAAGGAATGGGCATCGTGTTTGATCGCCCCCACCGACACACCAAGTGCCTTCAATTCCGGCACCAGTTTTTCAATGAACGTGGTTTTACCGGATTTCTTCTTCCCGACAATACAAATGATCTGCGGTTGCATATATCCCCCTCTCACAAGTTCCTTTTCACGTTTTCTGGCAGAAAAGAAGACTCTACTCAAGCCCAAAGGAAAAAACCACGACTCTTTACATCACGACATGGCAATGCCACTCTCTTGTTTCCATACTCTGACTACAAGGATGCACATGAAGACGCCGATTTCCCGCAAGCAGGCCGTTCAAACCCTGCTTGAACTCGTTGTCCCGACACCGCCCGAAGACCGCGCTCCACTCAACGGCATTGGCTGTGTCACCGCCACCACCGTGACCGCGCACTGTCAGGTTCCAGAGCAGGCTCATTCCCTCAGGGATGGCTATGCCCTGCGAATGGCGGACATCGAGCAGGCTTCGCCCGCAACCCCTGTCCGTCTCGCAGTCACCCAGGCCATTTGTGCGGAATCCAGAAACCCGCGTCCGCTCGGTCCCAATGAAACGGCACGGGTTCTCACTGGCGGTCCCGTCCCGGACGGAGCAGACGCTGTGCTGGCCGAAGAGGATGTGACCATCGAAGCAACAACCATTCGCGTCCACTCTCCCGTCAAGAAAGGGTGGTTCATCCGGCCCGCCGGGGGAGAAATCGATGCACGAACCATCATCTCCCAGCCCGGCCACGAACTCACCCCGCAGGCCGCCGCCGTCATGACCCGCACCCGCACCGGCCCGATCTCGATGCACCCCACGCCCACAGCTCGTCTTTTCGCCCTGGGCAGCGAATTGGTTGATCCCACCATACACACTGATCCCAAACGATTCCCGGCTGACAATCTCGTCTTGCAACGCGGTCTTTTCGAAGCCTGTGGCGTGACCGTCACCAATGCGACGGTCATTCCCGACAACAAGCACACTCTGATCTCCCAGCTCGGCACTCCGCCTTTTCCCAACATCATCGTGACCACCGGCGGCACCGGTCGCAGTGAACGGGATTTCGCCAAAACCGGCGCGCAGGACAGCGGGTTCACCATCCTGTTCGACGCAGTGGACATCCGCCCGGGCCGACACGTTTTCGCAGCGATTCGCGACACGACCATACTCTTCGGCTTGCCCGGACCGCCCGCCGCCGGACACGCCTGTTTTCACGCGTTAATACTGCCCGTCATCCGACGACTGCGCGGATTGCCCGACACCCCGGCCCCGCTCAAAGCCCGTTTCACCCAGCAGCTCGAAGCACGCCACGGCAGTGAATGGCTCGTTCAATGCGCCCTCTCACTCCACGGCTCCCAACTCACCGCGACCCCTTTGGCCAGCAAAAAAGTCCCTCCCATGCTCGGACTCGCTCAGGCAAACGGTCTCGCCTTTCTCCAAGGAAACACGACCATTCTCCCCGGCCACGAAGTCGAAGTGGCAACAACGCTTTTTGAGGGTGGATGCCTTTCCCCCAGACCCCCTATCCCTCTCTTTTCCTAAACTTTTTATGTGCCTTCGGCAGGTGTGCGTGTTCGCGTAAGGGCACGGCTGTCGTGTGGGATATTGAGGTATGAAATGTCTCCGACGGCCAGAGGGGAACCTCTTGAAAGAGGTTTCCCTCTGGACTCCCTTCCAGAACTTTTTAGCGCGCCTTCGGCGAGATTCCATGGCATTGATTGCGTGGGATTGAAGCAATAAAAGGGAATAAGAGTATGCCCCTTTCACCTCTGAATATTCCACGCTCTTCCAGGCTTCTGGAGTGCCTTGAGAGAATATAACTTTCCCCGACAGACACAACTCGAAGCCTTCATTCCAACAGGCATTCCTTCACGTATCAACGCCCCGATCCCCCTTCCTTCTCCCACTCTTTCCCCAAACATTCCGGAGTGCCTTGGGGGACACCGCCCCCCAACAACGCCTCTCTTTCCCCGACACCCCATTCTTCACCCTTCAGCCAAATCGCCCACATCCCCGACACCCCAAACTTTCCGGAGTGCCTTGGGGGGCACCGCCCCCCAACAACGCCTCTCTTTCCCCGATGACTCATTCTTCACCCTTCGGCCAAATCGCCCACATCCCCGACACCCCAAACTTTCTGGAGTGCCTTGGGGGGCACCGCCCCCCAACAACGCCTCTCTTTCCCCGATGAACCAAGGCTTGGGAGAGTGGTGCAGATGTGCATTTTCTCGGGTGCCGATCGACCGGAGGCGTAGTCTTCCTACGGTGAGGATCGAGCGGTGCCCGAAAAATGTGCAGATGCGCCGCTCTCTCAAGCCGCCCCCCAAACCTGTCACGGAGGTTTCAGAGAGCTGTCACGAAGATGTAACATGGTGGGGCTATCAATACGCATCACGGAATTGAGGATTGGTCGTCATGTACATAATTTCAAGGAAGGTAATTGGTATGAAAAAAGTGCTTATTGCATTGGTTGCTCTGGCTATTCTGAGTGTGTCCGCCCTGGCAAACGCCGCAGACATCCGCGTCAAGGGTTCTACAACGGTCGATCCGGCCATGAAAAAACTGGTTGCAGCCTATCAGCTCAAACATCCCGGAGTGAATTTCTCGATCTCGGCCACCGGCTCCGGCGATGGAGCCAAGGCCATTATCAACAAGACAGCGGATATAGGGATGATGTCCCGAGACATGAAGCCCGCCGAGATCGAAAAGTGCAAGGTAAACGGCATCACGCCGGTCCAATTTGTCATCGCCCTGGACTGCCTAGTTCCCATTGTTCACCCATCCAACACGGTTTCCGCAGTGACCACAGCACAGTTGAAGGACATGTATCAGGACAAGATTCGCAATTGGAAAGACGTTGGTGGCACCAAGGGCATGATCGCCCTGTTCTCCCGCGAGACCAACTCGGGTACGTATGAAGTCTGGCACAAAAAAGTGATGAAAAAGGAAGATGAGTTTGATCTGGTCTCTCGGATGCCGTCAAATGCTGCGATGGCCGCCAAAATTTCCGGCAATAAAAAAGGCATCGGCTATGTGGGCCTCGGTTTCCTGAATCCCAAAGTCAAGGCACTCTCGGTCAACGGGGTTGTCGCGTCTGTCGAAACCGGCAAATCCGGTGAATACCCGCTGTCCCGTGGGTTGAACCTGTACACCAGCGGACAGCCGACTGGCGAAACACAGAAATTCATCGAATTCGTCATGTCCCCGACCGGTCAAAAGATCATTTCCGAAGTCGGCTTTGTCCCGATGCAATAAATGCGTGTTCACAACGCCCCGGGTCCACCCCCGGTTCGAAAGAGTTGATCATATGAAAAACCACCCGCCGGAGTCTTTTTCTCCGGCGGGATCACGCTTGAAAAGAGGCTTCATCCATGCTTTCGCGTACACACAAGGAAAAGGGCATCAAAGCCATTTTTCTCCTTGCGGCCAGTGCATCGATCATCGCACTCGGTCTCATCATGTATTTTCTGGTGGGGGAAGCCCTGCCCACCTTCATGGGCTTTGACGCCATGGGGGAAAAATTTCAGGGCGTCGGATTTCTCGATTTCATTTTCGGAGGGCAGTGGAAGCCGGTTTCCGAAACCCCGCAATGGGGTATTTTGCCGCTCATCATGGGATCGATCTGGGTCACGCTGCTGTCGTCGGCCATCGCCATTCCGCTGGGCATCATGACTGCCATCTATCTGGCGGAAATAGCTCCGCACAGGGTACGTGAAATCGTCAAACCCATGGTGGAACTGCTGGCGTCATTGCCGTCCGTGGTCATCGGTTTTTTCGGACTGGCAGTGGTGGCTCCGCTGCTGCTTGATGTGTTCGACATCCGATTTGGCGTCAATATGCTCAACGCCTCCATCATGCTCGCCTTCATGGCGGTCCCGACCATCACGTCCATTGCCGAAGATGCCATCCATTCCGTGCCAGCCGAAATTCGTGAAGGTTCGCTTGCACTGGGTGCCACCAGATTCGAAACCATCTGGCGGGTGGTGATTCCGGCGTCACTTTCCGGCCTGTCCACCGCAGTAATTCTGGGCATGTCCCGATCCATTGGTGAAACCATGGTCGTGCTCATGGTGGCAGGCGGGGCGGCACGCATCCCGGACTCGATCTTCGACCCGGTCCGGCCCATGCCCGCCTCCATTGCCGCAGAAATGGGAGAGACCAGTTTCGGACTTGAAATGCACTATTTCTCACTTTTTGCCATTGCCATGGTCCTGTTTCTCATCACATTTCTGTTCAATCTGCTGGCCGATCACATCGCACACAAATACAAACAAGTCGGCTCTGCGAGCCTCTAGGGAAGGATATGACTGAAATGATACGTCATGCAATGACCGCCAACGGCTCGAATATTCCGGACACCGCCGGTTCCCGTTTTCGACGCAAATTCACACAGGAAATGTGGTTCGGCCTGTTTCGAGGCGCGGTGGCCATCAACGGTTTGGCCCTCTTTATCATTGTCGGCTACATGGTCTATTACGGCCTGCCCGCGATTTCCTGGGATTTCCTCACCGGACAACCCACGGACGGCGGTCTGGCCGGTGGCATTTTCCCGTGCATTGTCGGCACGTTCTATCTGTCCATCGGGTCCATGGGACTCGCCTTGCCATTGGGTGTGGCATCGGCCATCTATCTCCATGAATACGCGACTCCCGGCCCGTTCATGCGCGTCATCCGACTGTGCATCAACAATCTGGCGGGTGTGCCGTCCGTGGTCTTCGGCCTGTTCGGCATGGCCTTTTTCGTGGCGGCCAGAGACCTCGGCGGTCTGGGCATGGGCGTCTCCATCGCTGCGGGCTGCATGACGCTGGCGGTACTCATCCTACCGGTTATCATCGGGACTTCGGAAGAGGCGTTGCGCTCGGTTCCCGACACATACAGGGAAGCCTCGCTGGGCATCGGAGCCACCAAATGGCAGACCATTTTCAGGGTGGTCCTTCCCTCGGCCATGCCCGGCATCCTGACCGGCTCCATCCTGTCCATTTCCCGCGCAGCCGGAGAAACAGCGGCCATCATGTTCACCGCAGCAGCCAGTTACAACCCCACCCTGCCATCCTCTATCTTCGATGAAGTCATGGCATTGCCGTACCAGATCTATTCGCTGTCGGTCTCCTCCACCGACCCGGAAGCGACGCTGCCACTCCAATACGGCACCTCACTGGTGCTGGTAGCCCTGGTCCTCGGCATGAACCTCATCGCCATCCTGCTCCGATCACACCTCCGAAAGAAATTGAGCTAGAGGCTGGCACAACAAAACGCCCCTTGATTCATGGAGAATCAAGGGGTGTTTTTCATGCCGTCAAATTTTCGAGAAAGCGGGTGTATATTCGTCGATACCCGGACACCATACGGTCAACGGTAAATCGTTTCTGACCACCGGAAAAGGCTTCAAGCCCCATCTGTCGCCGTACTCCGGGCCTGGACAAAATGGATATGGCCGCGTCCAGAAAGGCGGATTGATCGCCCGGCGGAACGAGTCGCCCAGTGCCGTGATCCACGATCTGCTCGGGCACACCACCCACAGCATAGGAAACCACCGGCAAGGCCCGGGACATGGCCTCCAAAATAACCAAGGAATGATTGTCCGCCCGGGTGGGATAGAGCAACACATCCGCCGCCGACATGAGCAGGCCGAGTTTGGCGCGGTCCACATAGGGCCACACAATGAGATCCCCGTGGCGTTCCTCGGTGTCACCGCCCACGGCAAAACAGACAAGCTCTGGCACGCGGGCCTTGAGATGCTGCCACAGGGTCAACCACGAATCACCGGATTTGTACCCGGCGGCCATGCCACCATGGGCCGCGAACATGGCGACCCGGGCTGCGGGATGAATGCCGAGTCGATGCCGGGCCTCGATTGCCGATGCTGGCCGGTCGGGCCATGGAATACCATTGGGAATCACGGAGACCGAACGGTTCAGGTGTGTTCGGGCCAATCGGGCCAACCAACGCGAGGGCGCAACCACCACAGGGGCCAACCGTTCGACCTGCGCCAGCTTGGACTGTTTGAGCATGGCAGAATTGGGAAAATTTCTTGGACAAGGATCAACACACTGTTCGGCAAAGTCAGGACATTCGAGAGGATAGGGACAGCCGCCGGTCAACAGCTCACAGTCATGGAGGGTGATGACACTCTTTCGATCGGGAGAAAGGCCTGTGAGCAACGAAATCCAATCGCCCGTGCAATGCAGATGGGCCACGCCGTTTTCCGGCAGGGAATCACCAACAGCATCCGGCGCAGTGGGCACACTGTCCGGTGCTTCGGCCAGTTCAAAACTCAGCTCCGCAGACAGCCCCTGCTGGTGCAGCCCCTCCACCAGCAATCGGGCGACCCGCGTTGCACCGCCGCTCGATTCCAGCCCGGTATGATGATATATCAAAGGGAAATCCATTGGTTACAGTGTGACGGTCTCCATCTCCAGAACCATGTTCACCAGGCCATCGTCATGAGGGTCGGGAGTAATGACAAAACCGAACTTTCTGGACAGCCCCTGCATGGCCTTGTTCTCGCGCATGGTCTGCCCTTCAAGGACCCGGGTCCCGCGTTGTTTGGTATACTGAATCCCTTTGTGAAACAACATGGAACCAAGCCCTTCACCTTTTTGGTCGGACCGGACCACAATGGCAAATTCAGCCCCCGAATTATCGGGTTTGGTGTTGGTCCGCATCACACCCAACGTCTCGGGCATCCCGGCGTCATCCAGGGCCGTGGCAATGAACGCCATTTCCCGATCATAATCAATCTGGGTGAACCGAGCGATATCCTTGTGGTCGAAATCGCGTTGCACCACGCCGAAAAACCGCAACCGCAGGTCGTCATCCGTCAGGCTCGACAAAAAGGTGCGGTGTGTTACCTCATCTTCG
Source organism: Pseudodesulfovibrio sp. JC047 (assembly GCF_010468615.1). Classification (NCBI taxonomy): domain Bacteria; kingdom Pseudomonadati; phylum Thermodesulfobacteriota; class Desulfovibrionia; order Desulfovibrionales; family Desulfovibrionaceae; genus Pseudodesulfovibrio; species Pseudodesulfovibrio sp. JC047. The sequence continues at coordinate 102,563 of NZ_WUEH01000002.1, forward strand.
GGACGAATAGGCCGAAGCGTGACCTGTCGCCCAGCCTTGAGCACCACACATTCTTCCAATTCACGAGGATAGGGCCGAATGGCAAGCCGAGACTCTCCCCTGCCCTCAAAGGGAGCGATCGCGACTTTGCCTCCCAAAGCGAGCACGCCTTCGGAATCCGCATACAAGGGGTTGATATCCAGAGACTGAATCTGCGGCACATCCACGATCAATTGTGAAATCTGAATAAGTGTCAGGCAGATATCATCGATATCCACCGGCAGTTGAGACGGTGTTCCCTTGAGCAGGGTCGCGATCCGCGTCCGCCCGACCAGCTCCTTGGCCAGCGACATGGACAATGGAGGCAGGGTCAGGGCCTGATCCTGGATCATGTCTCGCGCCATGCCTCCATGGCCGAAATGGACCACCGGGCCAAAAACCGCATCCACCGTGGCTGACACGGATAATTCGTGAGCACCGGGCCTGCGTCCCATTTTCTGGACCGTGAAGCCCTCGACATAGGCGTCGGGCCGTTCCCGAGAACACCGGGCCAAAATGGAGGCCGCGCCTTCCCACACCCGCTCTGGGGTTTCCAAATCAAGCAACACGCCACCCATGTCGAACGGTTGGGGAATCTGCGGACTCCGCAACTTCAGGGCCACAGGATAGCCCAGTTCATCGGCGGCGATCACCGCTTCCTTGGCCGACACCGCGATACGGGTTTCGACCACGGGAATACCATAGGCGGCCAGTAGCCCCTTTGCCTCGGGTTCGGTCAGGGTATCACGCCCGGCTTCGAGCGCGTTGGTGACAATGGTCCGCGCACGGCTCGTGTCCGGGAAGAAATCGGACGGCAGGGAATCCGGCGTTTCAATGAGCATTTCCTGATTGCGTAAATATTCGGCCATGTACAAAAAGGCCTGTACCGCCTGCGTGGGGGTCTCGTATGTGGGAATATCCGCCTTGCGAAAGACTTCGCGCGCCTCTTCGGCCGCCCCGGACCCGAGCCAGGCCGTGAGGACCATGCGCTTGACCCGCTTGAGCGAATCCCGCAGGGCTTCGGCCACTTCCCTGTCCGGCTGGGCGGTCCATGGCACATGCATGACCAGAATTCCATTGGACGTCTTGTCCTTGATAAGCACCTTGAGCACCGCTGAATACGCGGCACCATCCGCATTGAACGGGATATCCACCGGATTGGCCCGGGACCAGTTTTCCGCTCCCAATACTGTATCAATGGCCTTGATCGTCTCATCCGAAAGCGGAGCCAACTCACCGCCACCGTCCATCAATCGATCCGCTGCCAGAATCCCGGCAGACGTACCGTTCGTCAGGATGGCGAGTTTCCTGCCATGGACCTGTCGTGGCGTACTCAGGGTCTGGGCCGCATCAAAGAGCCCGTCAATATCCTTGACCCGAAGCATCCCGGCCCGCCGAAATGCCACATCATAGACCGCATCCATGAGCCGCTGGTCCCCGGTTTCGTGCAATTTCACGTCGCCAAGCACCGTATCCAACGCCTGTCCGGGCCGAATGACCAGCACCGGCTTGTTGCGTGACGCGGCTCGGGCTGCCGACATGAATTCACGAGCGTCCTTGATGGACTCCACATACACCATAATGGACCGGGTCAAGGGGTCTGATCCGAGATAGTCGAGAATATCCGCAAAGGTCACGTCAATACGGCTGCCAAGGGCGATCATGTGCGAAAAGCCGATGCCCTTGTCAATGGCCCAATCCAGCACTGTGGCGAACAGGGAATCGGACTGCGAAATGAACGCGACCTTGCCGGGACCAACACTGCCATAGGCCAAAGACGCGTTCAAATTGAGGGACGGCACCATGAATCCAAGCGACTTGGGACCGATGATCCGAATTTCAGGCGGTGTGGCGATCCCGAGTATCGTGGATTTGACATCGTTCCGTTCCTCGTCGGTCATGGACGCGAATCCAGCCCCCATAAGCACGGCTCCGCGAGTCCCCCGCTCTTTCAACGAATGAATTATTTCAGGGACTTGATCCAAAGGAGAACAGACCACGGCCAAATCGGGAGTCTTGGGCAAATGTTTGACCGACGCATGAGTCAGCACGCCAGCGATGGCCTCGGCCTCATCAGACACAGGCATGACCGGTCCCATGAATCCGCCTGCCATGATGTTACGCATGACAATATTGCCCGCGTTCTGCGGATCGTTCGTGGCCCCGATAACCGCAACGGATGTGGGCTTGAGGAGATATTCGAGATTGATGACGCTCATGTGATGCCTCGTGAGTCATGGGTACAGAATATATAAATGGAGGATAGCGTGTTTTCCATGGGTCAGGCAACCAGGGATTGACAAACGACTGCGAAGGATATCGGGCAGGTCCATGGTGACAGCTCCGACTTCAAAAAAAAGTAAAAAAAATGTCTCGCCCCTAATGAGAAAAAACTTTTGGTCGAAATATCATATTGAAAAGGGTCATCACTTCATTCAAGGAGTATTGTGTCATGGCAATCGAATCTCTTGCGCAACAAACATCCACATTCGTGAATTCGTTAAATACAAAAACTGCGCCGTCCGCCGAAAAAACTACGGATGAGACCAGTCTGGAGATCAGGACTCCAGAACAAGGAGATACCGTCACCATTTCCGAAGCGGGACGCGCCCTGGTCGCCCCGGAAACTTCAGGGAAGGCCTCGAAAGCCAAAGAAGAATCTCCCTCCGACAAGATTATAAACATGCTCAAAAAACAAATTGAAAAGCTGGAACAGGAAATAGAAGCGCTTGAAGACAGTTCCTTGCCAAAAGAAACAAGACAAAAACAGGTTCAGGCAAAGCAAAGCGAACTCATGGGACTCAGGGAACAACTGAACGAGGCCATGGAAGCCAAAATGAAAGCCATGGGCCAGACTCCCGGCGGTGGAACCCGCGCCGAGGGGGCCGGTAACAGCGTTGCCAGTTTCTAGACATTTCGATGTCATTTTCCAGACGCGACAGTCACTGACTGTCGCGTCTTTTTTTTGAAGAAAAACCCAAAACCCTGCCCTTTCTCTCATATGGCTTGACGGTCTTTTCTCCGATCAGCTATTCTTCAAGACACAATGCTGTCCGATCCAAAATCGCACTCAGGCTCGAACAGCACGTTTTTACAGGGAGCACTGCTCATGACCACAACACATGCCACCGACTTCATCGTGGCCGGCCCTCCGGGAGAGGTGACCGCCGGTCCGGCCGGGTCCTTCAAGGCCGGTCCTCCCGGTCAAATCGCCATTGGACAGCCGGGCCATGTGCCCATCGACACCTCGGCAGCCCATGGACTGCCGGCAAATCGCTCCATCCCGAATTTCATGGTCCCGGAACGGACCGGTGGTGATATCGTGAGCGACACGGCATAACCCATTCCATCAGCACATTCGCTTCTGGCGTGAACACCGTCACCAAAGGCCCACTCATGGTTCGGCAGAGCCGACCGGCAATGTCGTGGTTTGAATGGTGTGCGTTTCCCCAAAGCCGAACAGCCCGGCGAACTTGAAAAACCGCGTATCAAACGTCCCGTTTTCATCGGCACGAATCCCCATGACCCGCTGTTTACCCAACCGACGCGCCTCACCTTTCAGCCACTCGACGTCTTCACCCAGATGTCGCCGGACATGCCCACCCCAATGCACAAGAGACAGATGCAATTCCAACATGTCCTCATGTTCCGCGATGGCGGCGTACCCATAGACCTGCCTCCCATCCCCCAACTCCAACCAGCGATAGAGCCCGTTGTCCGGGAAATGGGACAATATTTCAGGACGATCAGGTATCTCATGAACGGCCATGCGACCTCCCGAACGGATTGTAGTCATTGGATGTCTTTGCGGCTCTCCGCCCTGTATCCGGTGGCCGAAAGCCCACGGTAAAATACCGGAAGGCGTCCACGGCATGGCTGGTCCAGTCGTGCAAAGGCCGCGAGGAAAAATCAGCCGTCCTGTCATTGAACACCCGACGGTAATGGCGCAAGGCTTCGATTCCCAGCGCACAGTTCTTTTCGTCGAACCAGCAACTCGGCAGCATGGTCCGCACCGCGTTGATGCCGTCCTGTATCGGGATATTCGGGGCGATATCAAACCGGATACCGAGAGATCGAGCCACTTCCAGCCGCGATTTGCCGGTGCCCAGTTCCCGCACCCGGATATCATGGGGTGCGATATGAGTCCCATACTTATACCCCTTGGAATCCAGAATCTTGGCATAGTGATCCAAACCCTCGCCATTGGCCTCGTAGTAATCGATGACCGCGTACATCCCTCCAGGCTTGGCCTGCACAAACCAGATGGATGTGGAATCCGACATGCCGAGATCCCACGCCGTATGAACAGGCATGGACGGATCGTGTGGAACCGTGGTGATGCGCCCGTCCCGATCCGTATCACTCATGAGCTGGCCAAAATAGGCACCACGGATGGCGGCGGTAAAGGAGCATTCAAATTCCTGTTCATATTCTTCCGGCGACATTTCACGCGCACTGGCGGACAATTCATCCGGGTGAATGATCCCGGTCTCGGACGCACGGTACATGGCTGTGAACCAATCCGGGTCCACCTTGGCCTTTTCCCATATCTCATACAATGCGTTCTTCCCTCGCGGTGTGCCGATGAACATGGCCCACCCCTTGCGGTCCGACAGGGCCGGACGGATCACTTCGGTCCAGACCCGATGCGGCATCTGTGCCACCTCGTCAAAGACCACTCCGTCCAGATACATACCACGCAGGCTGTCCGGATTGTTCGCGCCGAACAGCCGGATACGCGCCCCATTCTCAAAATCCGCACGCAATTCGCTTTCATTGAATTTCACGGTGCAGTCATCCTGCCCCACCCCACAATATCGTTTCAGCTCATCCCAGACCACGGTCTTGGCCTGACGGTAGAGCGGGGCGATGTACGCACCCCGCCAGTCCGATCGCTCCGTTTTCCTGGCCGCACCGATAAGCTGGTTGATGGACAATACTGTCTTGCCGAATCGGCGATGGCAAACCAGCACCGAAAATCGGGCCAACGCGGCCTCAATTTTCGCCTGGTGTTCCCGTGGTCTATACATATCTTGTAACATTCCGTATTTTCCTCCTGTTGACGGGCGGTCCGCCGAAAGGTAATTTCATCTGATGCGATATCCCGCCCTGATCATCTTTGTATTGCTCGTCTCACTGACAGGTTGTTCACGCCAACAATCGGCGACGCCGTCCCTGACCCCGCAGGAAAAGACCCTGCAAACCCATCAGGCAGCGGCTGCCGACGCTCTGAGCCAAGCCATGCAACTCATGCATGATGGTGAATTCCTGGACGCCGACGCAGCACTCGAATCCTTGAATCAGGCATTGGAGCTTGACCCGACGTTGTCTTCTGCCCGGTATTACCGAGCGGCCCTGTTTCTTGAAACGCATCGGTATGACGAGGCATTGCAGGATGTGAACAGACTGCTTGAAGCCAAACCGGACCATATCAAAGGGCACTACACCCGAGGGGTGCTCCTGTTGCAGACCGGAGACCTCAGCGGCGCGGCCAGAGACTTTTCCAAAGTCATTAAGACGGACCCCACCATTGCCGAAGTCTATGTCAAACGCGGTCTCTGTTACGATGGGCTTGGGCGCGGGGATGAAGCCATCGACGACTACACGCACGCCTTGGCCCTCAATCCTGCGCATCTGAACGCCAACTTCAGACGAGGGCTGGCATACATGGCCCTTGAGCAATATGAACCAGCCTTCCGCGATCTGAGTCAGGCATTCATTCTGGATTCGGAAAACAGTCAGATCATCATGACACGCGCCCAAGTGGCCATGAAACTGGGCAAATTCGACGCAGCGATCTCGGCCCTGACTCGGGCCGTGGCTCTGGAACCGAACCGAAGCACGCTGCAAGCGTTGCTGGCTGATGCGTTTGCCGGAGCAGAGAACATGCCCAAGGCCATTGCCACGGTGCACCGGGCCATCCAGCTTGCCGAAACACAGGGCGACGAGGCAATGGCACGACTGTATCGTCAACAACTCGACAGCTACCGCCACCCCGTAACGCCCTGACCAGCTCACCGCACGACCTCAAGCAACATTCTGGCACCCAGCGCCCCCACAGTGGCCAGACATCCCCAGACCAGTCGCTCCAACGTGCGAATCTTGATCTGGTTCGTCGCACACCGACGGGATTCGTTGATTTCCCGGATGTCTTCCTGAATAGCCTTGACCCGTTCATCAATACGGACCAACAAATTCTGTAAATCCTCTCGTTCGAGAACCGTCATTTGGGACCTCCCAACGCGTCCTTGACGCCGCGCACTGCTCCGGGCAGCAGGTCACCGATTTTTTTCACACCAAGCACAGCGGCCACAATCCAGAATGTCACCTGAAGAAACCATTCCGGCAGATTCTCCCATGACCGAAGGACTTCACCGGCCCCATCCGGGTCAAATCCCGACCAGATAAAAAATCCGATCCAGGCGAAAAAAAGGACATCGTCCTTCCACCCGGCATGTTCCAACTGTTTCATTTCCCATTCATGGTTACATTCCCGATCGCTCCGGGCGAGCCGCATCCGGTTTTCCATGACCGCCTTCTTCAATTCCTCTTTTCGTTTGAGATGACCGGACACGCCGTCCACCATTGTGGACAACAATCCCGCCACCGCACCAATGAGCGGTAGAGCCATTCCTGCTTTCTCCAATTGCTAGAGGGTGAATCGCTTCGCCCCCCGGTTCTGGGAACAGCATACCCCCACTTTTTACAAAACCTCGAAAATGTGACTGATTGCATAGTAAAATCGTTTGATTCGCATAAAAAATCAGCTTGACAGGCCAAACGCCTTTCTCAAGGGAAACGGACTGGACATCGACGGACATCGTGCCATCATTTTGCCATGGGACTAGCCAAAACCGACCGTTGCCTGTATGGAATCGTTAAGGAATATCGACGACAACCGGCAGCACAGCCCGGAAATCAAGGAGGAATCATATGCTCGTAGCCAACTGGATGACCCCAAACGTCATAACCATTTCTCAGGACCAATCCATGATGAAGGCCTCCAAGGTCATGAAAGACGCCTCCATCAGCCGTCTCCCCGTGGTAGACAGTGACGGGAAAATCATCGGCATCATCTCGGACAGAGATGTCAAGGACGCCTCTCCGTCCAAAGCCACCACACTGGACATGCACGAGCTGTATTACCTGCTCTCCGAAATCAAGATTCACGACATCATGACCAAGAAGCCGACCACCATCCGCTCGACAGATACCGTTGAAAAAGCGGCCGTTCTCATGCTGGAAGGCAACTTCGGCGGCCTGCCTGTCGTGGATGAAACTGGCGGCGTCGTCGGCATGGTCACAGACACCGACATATTCAAGGTACTCGTCGAAATATCAGGTGTTTACGAGGGAGGCGCACAGGTCTGTCTTCAGGTCTCCACTGAAACGGGAAGCCTGACCCCGGTCCTTGATTTTCTCAAGGAGCACAATGCCCGGATCATGAACATCATGACCCGCAACGTGCCGGAAAGCGAACGGATCAAGGACGTCTATATTCGCATCCGCGAAATGGACAAGCCGGAATTCAAACGCCTTCAAAAGGACATGGCCGAAAAATTTCAGGTCCAATACTGGGCCAAAGACCCGGTCCATACCGTGCTCTAATTCCCCCACTGCACACACTGGCCACGACCGAACGATTTCGGTCGTGGCCTTTTTCATGATATCGATAAACAAATGATCTATATACAGCTGTACTTTTAATTTTTCACGCTGACGAAATGTCAAAAGAGTCTGAAACAACACAGACGCATTCGATATATTCCCTCTGTCCGGTAACACATGAATTTCACGAATTTTCTCCCTAAAGCAAAAACACGAAACGACCGAAAAGAAGATGAACAAGAGAATCAAGGAGCAGCCATGGGAAGTGTTGTCGCGTTGGACGAATTTCGTCACACTCTGCAAAAAAAAGAAGCCCCGGTCCCGACCAGGGAACATCCGGATATTCGGGGCGAAGAAATATGGGGACGAGACTACACGGACGTTGAAGCCATCGTGTACGGTCTGCTGCTCATTCGAGACATCGTGGCCTATTATCAAGGCAGTCTCGACCCGGAATTCGACCACCTCTGCCTGAATGGCCTAGAGGCGGCCTATACGGTTTCCGAACGGGGGACCGCCCGGCTCAAACAGGCCATCAAACCCATTAAAGAGTGGGTTCTGGATGACATGACTGAAGACAACAAGCGGGACATGTCCTGGGCCTTGGTCGTCGCCGACTTGATTGAAAAGTCACCCGCTCGGTAAATATCGATAACTGTCGATCTTTCAAATTTCTGAAAAAATACACTTTAACACTGACTGATAGAACAAACCCTATCTTCAACCATTGGCTGACGGTCTGGATTTTACATGTCCGACTGATCTTTTTTCCGGCAACAAACTGGCTCAATTCCCGACTCCGGTCTTTTTGACACGACAGGATCGGCCCCGCCGTTCACCCCATGGTTTACGCCCTTCCCCGATTATTCCATGGACGGAATCGGACAATGCCGTATGGTCCATTTCATGGATGCAGCATCATCTGACCAATCCGGTCCCCAGATCCTGCTGTCGGCAGGGTGTCTTTTTCATCTCCCGCTGAAGCGCATCGCACGCATTGGCCGGGAGGCCGGTTTCGTGGGCATGGAACTCATCATGAATTCACCGGCCCTCACCCCGGATGCCGGGCTGGAATCAATTGACGCAATCCTGCCCATCCGCAGCATTCACGCCCCATTTCGAAACTGGTCAGCCTGGGGTGGACATCTCAACTCGTGGAAGGCCACCACCGCTCTGGCCAACTGGCTCCCACAGGCCGATCACATCACCCTGCACCCTCCCGGCACACGGCTCGCCAACATGATCCACAACCGTTGGTTTGAAAAAGCGCACGACCTGTCCCTGCTTCTCAATGCCAAGGGACGGATTCAATTTTCGCTGGAAAACATGCCTTGGGCCACTGGTTCACCATTTTCCAAAGACCCGTTCGCCCAACTCATGGACCAATGTCGCGATAAAAACGTAGGACTGACATTTGATGTCTGTCACATGGGGGTCTCAGGCCGGGATGTCCTCCAGGCCATTGATGCCGTCCCGAGCGAACTGCTCTACAATGTCCATTATTCAGACGCAGTAGGATACACCGAACATCTCACGCCCGGACGGGGCGCACTTCCGCTCAAAGCATTTCTTCACAGACTCGGTAATCGCGGATATGATCGATACATCACACTGGAATTGGAACCTGCGGCGTTCCCGGACTCGCAGGAAGCAACGATTTCCTTCCTGTCCGACATCCGCCGCACCATGCGCACCCATCTGCAACACACAAAGAGTCACCCCGACCATGCCACACGAATACCTTGAACTCGTCCGCCAACCGCACCAGACCGTGAACCCGCTTCTCGCATTTCTTGGCATTGAAGTCACTGAAATCACCACTGAAAGAGCTGTTCTGCACCTCCCGATCAAACCAGAATTTCTGCAAGGAGCCGATGTGGTCGCCGGCGGTATTCTGGCCACGTTGCTGGATGAAACCATGGCTCACGCCGTGCTTGGCGGCACCCCGACCGGTACTCGTACAGCAACGATTGACATGAACATCAGCTACTTGCGCCCGGTTGGAGCTGAAGCCATAGTCATCTGTGAAGCACGGGTCATCCAACGCGGCAAACGGATTATTTTCGTCGAGGGAACCGCACGAGTCAACGAACGTGAAGTCGCCCGATCGACCGCGTCATTCCTTCCCGTGTAACTCTCGTCTTGCCCTGATATATTTCATGGTTATCTATTGGAATGGAGGATCACATCATGACCACAGAAACCACACTCATTGTCTGCCCATCCTGTCGGGCCATCAACCGCATCCAGCAAGGCCGTGAAGCCGAAGCGCGCTGCGGCTCCTGCAAAACCCCGGTTTTCGACGCCAGACCGCTTGAATTGGTTGGCACCACCTTTGACCGTCATATCGCCAAAACCAGCGTTCCGGTCCTGGTGGACTTCTACTCGCCCACCTGCGGGCCATGTCTGATGATGGGGCCACAATTCGAAGATGCGGCCAAACAACTGCACCCCAAAGTCCGACTGGCCAAGCTGGATACGGCTGCGGATCAAGCCATCGCGGCCCGATTTGGCATTCAGGCCGTCCCCACGCTGATTCTCTTCAAAGATGGTCGCGAAGTCGCCCGTCAATCCGGGGCCATGAATGCCCGAGATATCGAACAATGGGTGACTGGCGTTCTTTGATATTTTCGAAACCCGCTTGACGATACGGGACGCACAGGCGAGAACAGTCTCTGCATCCCGTTTTTTATTCCGAATGTGTTCCAAAGGAGTATTTCATGAAAAAATCACTTGGTCCCAAGACGTTGGCACAACCGACCCCGGTCTGGGCTATCGGCGCGTATGATGAAAACGATACCCCCAATGCCATGATCGCGGCCTGGGGCGGCATATGCAGTTCAGACCCGGCCAGCCTGGTCGTGTCCTTGCGCCCGTCCCGACATACCTATGCAGGCATCCTGAAACACAAGGCGTTCACCGTCTCGGTCTGCCCAGAATATCTGGCGGCCGAAGCCGATTATCTCGGCATGGTGTCTGGCAAAAAGGAAGACAAATTCACGGTCACCGGCCTGACACCGACACCGAGCGATTGCGTCAAGGCACCGTACATCGAAGAATTTCCGCTGGTCATCGAATGCGAACTGACCGGCACGTATGAACTCGGCATTCATACCCTGCTCATGGGCGCCATTAAGGATGTGAAGTGCGACGATGACAAGCTTGTCGATGGCAAATTCCCTGACACCGAGAAAATTCTGCCTCTGATCTTCAGTCCGGGAACCCGGTCCTACCATACCGTGTCCAAATATGTGGGACAGGGATTTGGCATGGGCAAAAAATATATGAAAAAATAGGGGAAATCATGATCCGGCAGGCCATATTCTTTATCCTGACAGCGTGTCTACTCGCTGGCTGTGCGGCACAGGACCCGAACGCTCCGATTCTGGACCTGACCGAACTCCCACAGGATGCAGGAGTCTACCATGACCTGCCGGAGACAACCCCGCTCATTCCCCCGACCATCCAAAAACAGGCGTTCGACCAGTTCCTGAAAGCCCATTTCGGTCCGTGGGAACAAACCGAGCCACGGCATCCGGCCTCAGAAGCGTTCTGGGGACTCGACGTCTACGATCATGAAAACCTGTACGGCGAAAACACCCTGCCCCGCGATCCCCGTTGGATTCGCGACATGACCACGGCTTCACGGGTGGAAGCCTACCCATCCATGGGACGTCGCGCCATTGCCGTCGCCACCACAAGTATGCGCGTTCTGCCGACCAACCGCCCGGTATTTCATGATTTCAGCAAGGCTGGCGAGGGGTTCCCCTTTGACTACATGCAAAATTCATTGGTACTCGCCGGAACGCCTTTGTACGCCGCACACGTCAGCGCGGACACGGCGTGGATTCTTGTGGAATCCCGATTCGCATTCGGCTGGGTCCCGGCCCGGGATATTGCCTGGGTCGATGACGACTTTGCCTCGACCTATCAAACCGGAAGCTACGCCACTCCCATCACGGACGCCGTCGCCATTGTCGATGAGACGGGAAATTACGCGTTCACCGCCCGCGTCGGCATGATGATTCCCCGTGAACCGGGCACGCCTGATATCGGTCTGATTCCGGTCCGCGACCGTTTTGGGCACGCTGTCGCACTCCGGGCAAAATTGCCTGTCGGCACCATGGCCCAAGCACCGCTTCCCGCCACTCCCGCCAATTTCAGCGCACTGGCCAACACCATGCTCGGTCAACAGTACGGATGGGGGGGACTCTATGAAAATCGGGATTGTTCGGCCACCACCATGGACCTGATGGCCGCCTTTGGCATATTCCTGCCTCGCAATTCAAGCCAACAGGCCAAAATGGGCACGCCATTCGCTTTGGACGGGCTAGATCTCGACGACAAAAAGGAAACGATTCTGGACAACGCCACCCCCTTCCTGACCTTGGTACGCAAGCCGGGACACATCATGTTGTATATCGGCAATCATGACGGTGAACCCATCGTGTTCCATTCGGTCTGGGGGGTCAAAACCGAAGTTGGCGACGGCTATGGCCGAAAAATCATCGGTGCCACAGCCATCACCACATTGGAACCAGGGCGAGAGCTTGACACATTGGCCGCGCCCCTGCTGGACTCCGTCACACGCATCACGACACTGCCGTGATAAACGTGTCTACTCGCCATCTTCTCGGGGATTCCATTGTCCTCGAAAGACATATTTACTGATATTTCGGTCCCGTTGCTCCCGAATCCATCGGTGCAGATCTTCGGGCAGGGCGCGCCACGCCCCTTTGTCTTCCCGTTTCCAGGCAGGAAGGCCCTTGTCCCGAACCAATTCGATGATGTTCCGCGAATTTTCCCCGACCGCATCACAAATTTCTCGCGCCCCCTTCAAACAGATATCCTGTGATTTCAACATGGTTCTTCCACCCTGACTTTAAATGAACGCTGGTCTCCCACGCGATCCAGAAAATCCCGAAAAGCAGCCCGCGACTGCAAAATCCCACGGGAGGCATCCAAAACCCCAAAATGCCGCCCCAACAAGATGCAACCATGTGTATCCGCCACCACATTCCCCTGATGAAACAGAATTCGTGACCGTCCAGGCACATCTTCCACCTCGTAGGTCCTCCCGAACGAGGGCGAATCCACCTGACGACACACATAGTCCCCGGTCGGGATGCATGATACGTCAACTTGATTGCCTCGATCCGGCGGTTCAAGCGTCACACACACAACCTGCCCATCCAGTCGTAACACGCCAAACGTTCCTTCCTTTCCTTTTTCAAGACGAATAACATCCACTTTTCCCATCGTTTACGTCTCCTTTTTTGACAAAGCACAATTCAACTGGTCTTTACATAGTCAATTGTCTATTCGGAAGTCAACAAAATTGGTCACAATGATTTAGACATTTGCCCATTTTTATGTATAACCAAGGGCAAATCACAACCACAAAACGAGGCTCTCATGGGATTCACCGACGATGTTCGCCAAGCACTCATCGACCGCATCGGCCCAGGCAAACGCTTTCACAACAACAAACGAATGGCTGACGAACTTGGCGTGGACCCATCCCAGCTCAACCGTTTTCTCAAAAAAGAACGAGGATTGAACTCGGAGTCGCTCGGACACATTCTTGATGAAATGGGAATATCCGTCATTTTCGGCGATGAACCGGCCGACGCCTCAAAAGAAGTCCGATTCAGTCTTCCCGACACAGACACATCCGACACCACGCCCCCCGAGCCGCAACCAGACGACTACATGGCTGTCCCCCTGACATCACCGGCCATCGCCATGTCCCCCGGGCTTATTCCCGAAGAAGATGTCGAGGGGTGGATTCTGGTCTGGCGGCATCAGGAATCGCTTCGCTTTCGCTCAAATCTGGTCGCCATTGAAATGCGAACCACTGAGCAGGATATGAAACCAACGCTGCATGCTGGTGACATTATTATTGTTGACCGGAGTGACACCACGCCGACTCCGGCCGGAAAAATCATGCTTGTCAAAGCACCCGGAGAGACCGCCGTCCCCCATATCAAGCGGGTTTCCACCAAGCCGGTGGACGAGGATGTCGAATTGATTTTCTTTTCGGAAAATAATCGTATAAACCCACCGTCAACGTATCGTTTGAAGCGGGATTTTCACGGAGATATCACCCGTGCCATCGGCGGAAGTGTGGTTTGGGCATGGAACGACATGTCCAAAAAATAAATTTTCACCGCTGCCCCCGAATCCATTTCACCGTATCTGGACTGGGCACAGACACCAAAAACACGCCAACCTTAACGGCGTCATGCACACACCAACAACGGAGTTCTCATGTCACAACTCATTTATGCACTTATTTGTTCGGACCTCATCATTGACAAGGATTCAAGTTCGACATCCTTTATCCGCACCATTGAACACGCCGTGGTTCCGGAACTGCCGGCCACATTACCCTCCATCTTTTTTGCCAGCCTCTGGGACATGGAACAATGTGGAGAAAAGCCCTTCACCGTTTCGCTGGCACTCATCCCTCCCAAAGGCGATCCCCTGACACTCGGAATGCAGGAGATCACCCCCAGCGGGACCATGCTCCACAAAATGAACTTCCAGTTGCCGGGCTTACGGGTGGAAACAGAGGGGAAACACATTATAGAAGTCGCTGTAAAAGACGAAGGGGACTGGGAATCACTGGCGCATCTTCCTATTTTCGTCTTTAAAAATGATAGCGAATAGCTAAAAAAACTATACAACACAAACAAACAGAGCAAAAGTCCATGTATTGCATCATTTTTTTGATGCAATACATGGACTTTTGCTTTGTTAATACATTGTACTTTGTCATACTCAAAAAAGTAAAAGCACACACCATACTATAAAAAAACAAACCTTTTAAAATATTTTACATTTTTTTCAAAGTAAAATAGACGATTACGTACACAGAAAAACTAGTTTTAACTAGACATTCGAGGCATCTTGACTTAGCTACCTATCATAAATTCGATATTTATAGATAGATACATTGCGCACGACAACATTATATTCTCTAACCATGAAAGGATACCACATGCGCCACGCCATGCTCATCATCCCACAAAAGGGCCAGAGGCTCCCTTCAGTCAGAGATCTTGAATCAACCGGACTTCACATTTCATCGGCTGTTGAGAAAACACCAGGAAAAGTGACATCATCACCTTTCGAAACACCGGTCCCATCGCCCCGGAATGACAAAAGAATCCTCAGCAAAACCTGATACCCCAGAGAAAAGGCCCTGACACTCGAAGTGACAGGGCCTGTGACGGCAGGGAGTTTATCATCTTTTCTAGAGAATATCTTCAAAGCCATCCACGGCTTCGTCCACGGAGGCCCCCCGGTGAACAATCCGATCGAGCACCTGAATCAGACGAGTGGGATTCGAATGTTGAAAAACATTTCGGCCAACGGACAAGCCCGCGCCGCCTGCGTCAATGGACGTCTTGACCATGTCCAGAAATTCTCTGGTGGAGGCCATTTTGGCACCACCAGCTATGACCACCGGGACACCGGCACACGCCACCGCTCGGGCAAAACTCTCGCCGTCGCCGGGATAGTTGACCTTGACGACATCCGCTCCCAGTTCGGCCCCCACACGGGCGCAATGAGCCACCGCTTCCGGGGCGTATTCATCAGCAATTCTGGGACCACGGGCGTACACCATCGCCAGCAGAGGCATCCCCCAATCTGCGGCTGAAGCCGCGACCTGACCAAGGTCGGCCAACATCTGCCCTTCGGTTTCGTCACCGAGATTGACATGAACACTCACCCCGTCAGCACCAAGACGAATGGCCTCTTCAACCGTTGTCACCAATCGTTTCATATTGGGATGGGGAGACAGGCTGGTCCCGGCGGACAAATGGACAATACAGCCAAAATCCCGCCCCTGCATCCGGTGCCCGAGCCGAACCTGTCCCTTGTGGACCAATCCGGCATTGGCTCCGCCAGCTACCAGTTTTGTCACCGTATCCCGAATCGTCTCAAGACCAAGAAGAGGTCCCACGGTGACCCCGTGGTCCATGGGGACAATAATGGTCCGTTTGGTGTCCCGATTGAATATCCTTTCCAGACGTATGGCTTTTCCAATATGCATCCCGCACCTCGCTCATGCCGGCTTTTGTCGCGTTAGAGAATCCGAAATCACATAATACACTCGGCCCCAAGATGAAAGAACAAACCCATAATCCACCATGTATTCCCTCCCTTTCCAGCCGGAGTTGTTGACGAAAGCCTTGAGTCACGACTATCCTTTCATAAGAATAGCCCCCTGCAGCACTCAAACGCGCCGCAGGGAGTCCACCAAAGAGGATAAGAATGACACACGAAAAGACCTATGAACCTGTCTTTATAGCCCGGCAACCCATCCTGGATGCCCACAATACGACATGGGGATACATGCTCCTTTTCAGAGACAGCGAAAACGCGGACAAAGCCGTCTTCGCCGACAACTCTGAAGCCACCATGAATCTGGTCGCAAACCTGCCCCTGTGCGGTGGATCATGCGGACATCGGGCACGCATCATGATCCATTTCACGCCGGATGCCATCATCAGAGGCGTTCCCTATGCCATTCCCTGGGACAACACCGTCATCATTCTTGAAGAAACAACCAATCCCGATGAGACACTCATGGTCGCCCTCGGAGATCTGCTGATCGACGGTTATGAGCTGGCCATCAACAATTTCGAAGGGAAAGCCGGATGCGAACGGCTGGCCGAATTGGCCGACACCCTGATTATTGATCTGGAAGGAAAAGACGAAGCGGAATTGGAAGCCATTGTCACCCAAGGGAAAAAATTCGGCCCGTCCAGAATGATTGCCAAACGAGTGGAAACCACCGAGGACTTGACCAAGGCCAAAAGAGTCGGATTTTCACTCTTTCATGGTTTCTACTTCAAAAAGCCCTGCATCGAAAAAGGACGAAAAATCAACTCAGCCAAAGCCACACGGATGAAGTTGTTCGAAATCATTGAAAAAGACGAACCAAACTTCGACGCACTGGCCCCGGCTATCGAAGCGGATGTCGCCATCAGTTATCGACTGCTCAACTTTCTCAACTCCGCGAATTTCAGTTTTGCAACAACGGTCACATCCATCAAACAGGCCGTGGTCCTGACCGGATGGAAACCGATCCGCAATTGGCTCAGGCTCATTATTCTCACGGACCTGACGCCTACGAACAAGACACTCGAAATCGCGTACACATCCGCGCACAGGGCCAAACTTTTCGAGACGGCGGCTCTAGGGAGTGGGTATGAAAAGGACTCGGACAAACTTTTCATGGTGGGGCTGTTCTCTCTACTGGATGCTATCCTCGGTGTCCCAATGAAAGAAATTACGGCGCACCTGCCCATGGATTCAGAGATCACGGCGACCCTGTGCCATAAAAAGACCAGATATACACCGTGGCTCGAATTGGCCAAAGCCATTGAAGCGTCAGACTGGGACGCGGTCGGCCGTCGGGCCAAGGACCTGAATCTGCTACCCGGCACCGTGGCAGTCAGCTACCAGCACGCCTTCACATGGGCGGATACGTTTTTCGCCTCATCAAAAAAATGACCATTAAAACGCCAAGCACCCTGCCCTGTCGTTTGAGTCCGGCAAAATCGAAATAAGATAAAGAGAGTCTGTGAGCGAGAGAATTTCACCCTTTTTCACGGCTCTCTATTGGGAAAAAAGACCATGGTTCGCGTCCTTGTCCAACAAGATCAAAGACGCCTATCGGATTCGGGCGTCAAGGGGATAGTGCCGGACAACGCCTCGTCGAGACGATCCAGGGCCGCCTGTTTGCCTGATGGCAACCGCACCTTGAGCGGCATGTAATTCGAGGCATGGTTGGCAAGAAACAATCCTCTGGACAACGTCAGTCCAAATAGCATTTCCCGAATTTCTCGAAGCATACCGACACCATCAGGCAAATGGAACTCCCCCCGTTCCCAACGGTCGTGCAAAGGGGTGCCCGGCACCAGCATCAGACTGAGAGCACCTACCTGATTGGGGTCCATCGCACTCAATGCCCGAGCGGTTTCACGGGCGTGATCCATTGATCGTTCCACCCCGCCCAGTCCATTAATTACAGTGACATTCAGCGTCATCTGAGCCGCTCGTACCCGACGTCCCTGGGCGATGATAAAGGCTGAATCGCCATTTTTATGCATGGATTCAAGGATACGATCATCGCCGGATTCCAACCCCATGTACACAATGCCCAGACCCAAATTCCGGAGTTCCCGAAGTTCGGCATCCGATTTACGAGCAAGACTCTTGGCATTGGCATACACCCCCACCCGGGTCACCCATGGCAATGCGTCGCGAATATGCGACAGGATTTCGATCAATCGCGCCTGGGGAAGAATCATGGCGTCTCCGTCACACAAGAACACCCGCCGTTGATGGCGACAGTGCTGCGCGGCGAACCGGATATCCTGCAACACCGTTTCCCACGGCTTGATGTCAAATCGTTTGCCCAGATAGGCCCCGCAAAAATCGCATTTGCCATGCGAGCAACCCAATGTGACCTGCAACAAGATACTTCCCGCCTCACTGGGTGGGCGTATTATCATTCCCTGGTAATCCATTGAATCCTCCTGTCAAAAAGACGATACGGGAACATTCGGAAATGGCAACCCAAAGCACACCCGTCTCCCGAATTCACGGAACGGTGTTTTATCATTGACCAAGGAACGATGTTTTTTTAGGGTTTTATCATAGGAAACTTTATTTCTTAAAAAAAACAGACACCCCAAAGACTTCAGGCAATCATGAGTATCAAGAAAAAGCCCGCGAGACCCACTTCATATGTCGCTCTGGATGAAACATCGCGAGCACTCATGGACTCGTCAGTGGAATCCGCATTCGTCATGGATGTCAGCGGATACGTACTGGCCGCCAACAAGGCCGCGGAAAAGCTCTTTGATCTGCAACCGGGGCAGACCCTGCAACAATCCAACATCTATGAACTGCTGCCGCACAAGGCCGCGGCATCCCGCAAGGCCAAGATCGAAGAGGCCATCCAAGATGTCCGTTCCGTGCGCTTTGAGGAAGAAATCGATGGCCGATCCCTGGTCCATTCCATTGTTCCCGTTGCCAACCCTTGGGGCGAAGTGGCCAGACTTGCGGTTCACACGCTCGATCTGACCACACTCAGGCGGACAGACGAAGACCTGCGCCGGGAGCAACAACGGCAAATTTTCTTCATGGAATCTCTTCCGGGCATCGTCTACCACCTCTACCCGGACCAGACCATCCGGTATGCTAACCGATATTTCAGACGATATTTCGGCAGCCCCAAAAACAAGACGTGCCGAGAAGCCCTGGATTGTTCCTCCGCCTCTTGTGAAGCATGTCCACCCATGGTTGCCATGAATGACGACCGAGCCGTAGAATGGGACTGGACCGATTCCAGGGGAAGGACGTTCCATCTCCAATGCAGCCCGATGACCGATTCCGCAGGCGAGCGCATGATTATGGTCCTCGGTATCGACATCACCGCCAGACAACGGGCCGAGGATGCCCTAAAACTGGCGCACGACAAGCTCGAAGACCGAGTCATGAAACGGACCAAAGAATTGGAAGAAACCAACAGACAATTGACCAACAAATCCACCAGACTCATCACGGCCATGGGAAAAGCGGATTCGGCAACCCGAGCAAAATCGATCTTTCTGGCCAACATGAGCCATGAAATCCGCACACCGCTCAATGCAATTCTGGGCATGTCCGAACTCGCCCTGACCAAAAATGATCCAGAAAGCAAAGACATGTATCTCAAACGAGTCATGGAAGCGGGCAATTCCCTGCTCTCCATCATCAATGACATTCTGGATTTCTCCAAAATCGAAGCCCACAAGCTCTCGCTCGAATCCATTGATTTCGACGTGCGCAGAACCATTGCGGCGACCATCGATCTGCACACCCTCTGGGCAACGGAAAAAGGGCTGGCCTTGACATCATCCGTCGATCCGTCGGTCCCTCCCGCATTGCAGGGCGACCCATCCCGCTTGCGCCAAATTCTCACCAATCTGGTGTCCAACGCCATCAAATTCACCAAACACGGGCAGGTCCATATCGGTGTGATGGCTCGAAAGGACTGTCTTGACACACCTCCGGGAACTCCTGTCACACTGGAATTCACCGTGGAAGACACCGGCGTTGGCATCCCCCTCGACAAGCAGGAAACCATTTTCGACTCATTCCTCCAGGCCGACGATTCCATCACCCGCAAACATGGCGGAACCGGTCTCGGGCTCGCCATCTGTCAACTGCTGGTCACCCTCATGGGCGGTACTCTCTCGCTGAAGAGTAACGAAGACGCAGGCAGCACATTTTCTTTCACCGCCCAGCTCCGTACAGGATCACCAGAGGCCATCGACCCGCCAGAACAGGTAGGCACGCCTCTGCCGATCCCGAAGATCCCGACACTCAAAGTGTTGCTCGCTGACGACAACCCGCTCAACCGGGAATTGGCGGGCACACTCCTCACGGAACACGGACACACGGTCACGGCCGTGACAAATGGCATCCAGGCCCTGGAAGCACTCAAGGACAAACGCTTTGATATGGTTCTCATGGACGTTCAAATGCCCATCATGGACGGCATTTCCGCGACACGGGCCATCCGGGCACCCCAATCCGGCGTACTCGACCCCAACGTCCCCATTCTGGCCCTGACTGCCCACGCCCTCAAGGGCGACCGTGAACGTTTTCTGGATGCGGGCATGGATGACTACATCGCGAAACCGATCACCATGAACAGTTTCTATACGGCCATTGCCCGAAATGTCGGTGAAAAAACCGCAAAAGCGTCCCCCGCGTCGAGCAAGGGCAATGCCCCTCGGGACAACGGACAACCGTATGACCGCGACACCGCACTCGAACGGCTCGGAGGCCAAGAGGGACTCCTGACCCGCATGGACACCATTTTCCTTCGCGATATTCCCGCTGAGATGAAAGAATTGACCCAGGCGTTCGAAAAAAGGGAATGGGACACAGCGACTCGTCTCGCCCACTCCATCAAAGGGTCCTCCAGAACCGTCGGCGCACTCAAGGCCGGTGCGATCGCGGAACAACTCGAATACCTCTGTCGGCATCAGGACGCCTCTTCCGGCATGAAAGAACTGAAAAACCTTGAATCCGAAATTCGATCCGCGCTACAGTATGTCAATCTGACGCATGGTTCGACATAAGATTTTCACCCGGCCAAAGGAGCAAACAATGAAAACCATACTTGTTGTCGATGACGCGCCCATGATTCGAGAACTTCTCAAATCCGTGCTTGAAGCGGAAGGCTATGCCGTTATTGAAGCGGCTGACGGGGAAGAAGCCATTCACATCTGTCAGGACACCAGAATAGATCTCTCCATTATCGATATATTCCTGCCCAAGAAGGGCGGACTGCAAGTCATGGGAGAATTGATAAAGGCTGACAACTCTCACAAATTTATCGCCATCTCCGGAGGCGAGGCCTTCAACCCGGAAGCCATCGTCGAGCTGGCCAAGGTCTATGATGTTGTCGAGACGTTCACCAAACCCATCGACACCCGCAAGCTCCTGCACGCGGTGAATACGACCCTCGCGGACTGATCCACAAAAAAACCGATCGCCCTCACAGGACATCGGTTTTTCAAGCAATCCAACAGCAGGGAACCGCTATTCCATATCAACGGTCACCCCTTCTACGACATAAAAAAGCAATTCATATTTTTCCTGAAGGATATTCACCACTTCTTCCACGGACATGTCCCCCATGTCGGCAACAGTGACATAGGCGTTGGTGTAGCCGGAATGAACCGGATCATGCGCCGTGAACACGCTGGTAAAAATAATCCCCACATTGCGTATTTCACACAACAAATCAGCCAGCAGCTCGGGACGGCCATCCATGCGGATCGCGAATTGCGCCCCGCCCCGGAGGGAACCGGATGCGGTGCAAAGAAACCGGAGGACATCAGCCTGGGTAATAATGCCCTTGAGACGCCCCGCATCGACCACCGGCAATCCGCCGACCTTGTTCTTGACCAGCACCTCGGCCACCTCGGTCATGGCAGTATCCGAATGCACACTGATTGGCTCTGAAGTCATGATGTCGCTGGCCGTCAGGGTATACAATCCCCCGCCCCGTTCCGTAGCACTATCCCCGGGAATGAATTTCGATGGCATGGCGTCACGAATATCCCGATCAGAAACAATACCGACCAACCGTCCCTGACTGTCAATCACGGGAAATTGCCGAATATTCTTCTCACGCAGGAATTCCGCAGCGTCCAGAACGGACGAGTTGACCCCCAGGGAAATGACATTGACTGTCATCCAATCTCTGACCAGCATACTCCACCTCCTGCATGATATTTCACAGAATGATAATGAATGAAAAAGCCTACGTGTTCAAGACGTGAATTGCAACGAGAGTTACAGGTTCACCGCTTCCGCCTCGACAATTGCAACCAATACCTTGAAACTTTTCTTGAATATTGCAAGCTCTTCGATAACCGAATCAAGCTGTCCAAGATAACATCGTTTTTCCAACTCCCGCGATTTCCTGACCAGATCCATGGCCAACACATGACTGGCCATATTCGTTATTGAATGAAGGGATGCCCCCACTTTCTTGGCATCACGGATCGTCACCGCCTCATCCAAATTCCTGAGCTTTTCCTCTGATTCCACCACGAACAAATCGAGAATGTCCTTGAGCAGGGTCATGTTCCCCTCAAAGCGGTCAATCAGGGCCTGCATGTCCAGAGAAACGGGAATATGACCACCGTCTGGCGAAACCGTGTTTCCGTTCACCGGGGCTGTCCCCTGTGGTACCCGTTCCCCCATACTGCGAAAAATGGCGTCGGACAGCTCGTGCATATCGACCGGTTTACTCACATATTCAGTCATACCGGCCTCGAGCATCCGTTCCTTGTCACCCTTCATGGCGTAGGCCGTCAGGGCAATGATCGGAATGGATCGATCATACAGCTTGCCGTCTGACGCCCTGATGGCCTGGGTCGCCTCAATGCCACTCATCTCCGGCATCTGTACATCCATCAAGACAAGATCAATTTCTTGTCCATGCGTTTCCAAAATATTCAGGGCCTCAATGCCATTTTCGGCCGTGGTGATGGTATGACCAAACATGGACAAAAAATGCGTCAAGTACTTCAGGTTCAATGAATTATCTTCTGCCAGAAGGATATTCAGACACATGGTTTTGGGCATCAGCGGGAGGCGCGCCACCTCCTGATTCCGTTGTCTGGCAACACCGAACCATGCAGTAAAATGAAAAATCGAACCAAATCCTTCCTGACTTTCAACCCCGATTTCTCCGCCCATCATATTCACCAACTGGCGGGAGATCGTCAGTCCCAACCCGGTTCCCTGATGTTTCTTGCGCAGGGAACTGTCCGCCTGGGTAAAACTGTCAAAAATCGTCTCCAGTTTATCGGCGGCAATGCCTGTCCCGGTATCCCTGACCTTGAAAAGCAGACACATCCGGTCAGACTCTCGCCGAGAAACGGACACCGTCAGTTCCACCAGTCCTCGTTCCGTGAATTTGAGCGCGTTTCCCAGCAAATTCCACAGAACCTGTCCCAACCGATCAGGGTCGCCGTTGAGTGTGTTCGGCACGTCATCACCCACGGAATATCGAAACACGATGTTTCCGGAATCCGCCTGCGGACCAAAGGACCGCACACAGGTTTCAAGGGTGGAGCGAAAATTGAAATCCACGAAGGTGAGTTCCATTTTACCCGCTTCGATTTTCGAAATATCAAGGATATCATTCACAATATTCAACAATGACCCCGCCGCATCACGAATCATGTCTACATGCTCCCGCTGTTCGTCGGTCAGTCCGGTGGTGACCACCATTTCGGCCATGCCCAAAATGCCACTGATCGGCGTCCTGATCTCATGACTCATGTTGGCCAGAAACATGGACTTGGCCAAATTCGCTTCCAAAGCCGCAGCAGAGGCTTCTTCTGCCGACCGATTTGCTGAAACAAGCTTCTCGCCAATACGCTTGTAATGAATGGCAGAGCCAAAAATATTGGCTGCAAGGGTCAAAGAATCAATTTCAACAGGTAACCATTCCCGTTCCATCCGATGTTCGGAAAAACCCAAAAATCCCCACCAGATATTACCAGCAAAAACCGGCACGATCATAACCGACTTGGTGCCGGTCCCATCAAAAATGGCCCGTTCATTTTTTCGAAAATTTTTCACATGACCACAAATGATTTTACGACGGAGCAGCAAAGCCCGCCATGCGTCATGTTGAGGTGAAAAGCTCTGATTCACATATTCGGGATTTTCTCGAAGAGTGGAAATGCCCTCTGCCACCCATTCGTGACGCAGGGACAGGACATCCGCATTGGGAGCCTCTCCGCTTCGACTAAAAAAGAACAACCGGGTGACATCCGCGGCCTTCCCCAGATCGTCCAACGCACTGTCAAAGTCCTCTCCCCAATCTGCCTTGCGCAAAAAACGACTGGCAAACGACGTGAGCACTTGCAAAATCGCATCCCGACGAAAGAGAAGTTCCTCCAATTCTTTCTGCAAGGACACATCCCGGACCATGCCGTATGCCCGGCGAACCCCACCGGCATCGTCCCGCTCGACTTCCCTATTCACATGCAGATAATTGACCAATCCGTCCTTGCCCCGCACCCGATACTCGAAATCAAGCGGCCACCCCTGTTCAAAAGTAGCCTCATTGGCCCGATCAAACACCTCGATGTCTTCAGGATGGACGCAGGAACGAATGGAGGAGAACGCGTCATTCAGTGAATGACACCCCCGATCCATGATCCGACGAAACCCCTTGGACCACGAAACATGCCCGTCGGCGTTCATTTCCCAGCGACCGAAATGATCGATTTCCTCCATCCAGTCATACATGACCCGTTCTTTGGCCACCTGCCGTTCCAGGGCCAACCTGTTTTCCAGATGACGCAGACTCCTGAACAGATTGGCCGACAGATCCTGCTCATACGGGAAACAGTCAAATGCCCCCAGTACAAACGCCATTTTTTCCTGTGGGCCTCTGGTCACGGCAATGACATGGGTCTCATACTCATTGCACACCCGACGAATCGCCCGGGTCCAGGTCGCGTCCCCCTGATCGGGAACAAGCAGCACGCAATCCACATCCATCTTGTCCAGACGACGGACTCCGCGAGAAACCGAGGACAAATGGACCATCGTATATTCATGCCCTTCCAACAACGGTGCAAGGGATGTCGATTCAACCAGCTTTCCGGCTAAGACCAACAGCTTCAAATTTGCCTCCACATCTCAGACTCACTGTTTTTTTCAGCTATTCGGTATCAATCCATACTCGCAACCCCTCTTTCGAACAAGGTTTTTCAAATAATTTTCAAGACTTCTCCCGACGGACACCCCGTCTTTCACCATCAAAAGTTCCAATGCAACCGGCTGAAAAGACAGTTGTTCCATCGATCTACCCCTTGCTTTCTCCTCTCTCGGGGTTTACAGATAGAGCAAGGCGTACAGAACTGACAAACGATCACATTTTCCCACAGGTGCCACCATGAATTTTTTACCGGAAAGCGACATGTTGACGCTCCTGACGGGAGCGACGCTCGCCGTCAAACTCGTCATGCTTTTTCTCGCGCTCATGTCCGTATGGAGTTGGACCATCATTTTTCACAAGCTCTTCACCATTGGTGCGGCGCGAAAAAAGATCATCCGGGGTTATGATGCCTTCATGGATGCGCACGATCTGAACAGTGGGCTCAAACAATTGGGAGACAGGGAAAACTCTCCCCTGACCCGGGTGTCGGCCCTGGCGGTCCATGAATTTCGACTTCTGGAACAGGCGCAGGTCAGTCGGGAACGCAAACGACTGCTGGTCAAGGACACGCTCCGCCGGGTCTTGAAACAGGGAATCACCAAAGAAATGCGGATTTTGACACGCAATCTTCCCTTTCTGGCAACCTGTGCAAACGCAGCCCCTTTTATCGGCCTGTTCGGCACGGTCTGGGGCATCATGCATTCGTTCCACTCCATTGGCCTGGCCCAATCAGCGGCATTGGCAACCGTGGCTCCCGGTATTTCAGAGGCCCTTATCGCCACGGCCATCGGTTTGTTGGTCGCCATCCCGGCCACGATTTTCTACAATTTTTTCCTCGGCAAACTCAGTGAAATCGAAACCGGCATGATCGACTTTGCCGGTGCATTCCTGAACCGGGCCGAGCGAGAACTCACCTGGGCATCCAAACAGGACCAATAGCGGGAGTTTCTCCATGGCACTCAAGACAGGCGGTGGATTTCTCAACGAAATCAATGTCACTCCCTTTGTGGATGTGATGCTGGTCCTGCTGATTATCTTCATGGTCACAGCCCCACTCATGACACAGGGCGTCGAGGTGGACCTGCCCGTGACAAAAACCGTCAAGAACCTTCCGCAGGACGCAGAACACCTTATCCTGTCCATCCAAAAAGACGGTACCCTGTTTCTCGATGAATATCAGGTTGCGCCCGAGGAATTGCGGGACCATTTGAAACGCTTGGTCGCCACCCAGAAAAAACAACTTTTCCTCCGGGCCGACACAGCCGTCCCCTATGGGACTGTGGTCTCGATCATGGGAGACATAAAAGGGGCTGGCATCGACAAACTGGGCATTGTCGCCGAAAAGACACCACCTCCTGAAAAAGCGACAAAGTAGGAATATGCGACACGCGCTGAGCTGGTTTCTTTCCCTCCTCTTTCACGCCATTCTGGTGGTGACGCTGGTGCAATCCGTGGAACTCGAACCACTGTTGCCCGAAGATATTCTTGAGGTGGATCTGACGGAAATCGCCGAGCCGCAACCGATCATCCCCATGCCGCAGCCACAGGCCATCCCCGAGCCGGACCCGACCGCCGAGCTGGCCGCTCCCGAAGAACCGGCCATTCCCGCTCCGCTGCCCATGAACAAAACCGTGGTTCTTGCCGACGAAATGCCGCCTCCGCCTGAACCGACACCCGCCCCCGAACCGGAACCCGATGTCGTGGAAATCAGCCCCAATAAAACTCTGGAGCCGGAGCCGGAACTGGCAGATGACGGCAAACCCAAAAAAATCGTCATCCGCAAAGACTTTACCGTCCATCGCGGACACGAAGCCCGATTCGGACGGGCCATGATGGGAGATTATTTTTCCTATTCGACCAAAGAATTTTCCGGCCAGTTTCGAACCAAGGACAACCGGGTCGTGTCCATCATCGATGCCAGAAACACCAAATATGGCCGATTCCTAATTTACGATTCCAAAAACAAGACGCTGCGACGACTCAAGCAGGCATTCGGCAAATACGTGTACACCATCGGGCCGTCAGTCTATGCGGACGAACCCGTCATCGGATCAGTCACCTTTCTGGCAAAAAACGACCGGATCGAACGGTTCATTCTCATGACCGACGACGACCGGATCGCCCATTATCCGCGCAAGGTTCATGTCCGGGAAGAGGATGTCGCATTCCCGAGTTCCAGCGGGACCATCCAAGCCAACCTGTCCCTTCCCCCTTATGGGCAGGGACATGAAGGAGTCCTCGTCATTCATGGCCCGAACTGCGTCAATCCCGGCCTCATTCAAGGATTCACCCGGGCCTTGTCCATGCACGACATGGCCACCCTGTACTCCATCCCTCGCGGCTGTTTTGACGACGGTGCAACGTCCGGTTCCATGGAAGACCTTATTGCCGACGCCCGCACCGCGTTCACCTATTTTGCCAAGCGCAAGGAAATCGACGCCCACCATGTGGGAATCTGGGGAAATGGTCCCGGAGTACCCGCCTCCATCCGTATCGCGCATCAAACCAATCCGGCGTTTCTTGTCTGCGTTCTCACCGATTCCGTCAGCATCAAAGACATGCCGAACCGCGACACACTTGCCGCACTGGATATGCCGATTCTGTGGCTGTTCACCGGCAGAAAAACCGCTCGATGGACACCACTCATCCGCACGCTTGAGACATGCCGTGATTCAAACAAACAGCCCTTCACCATCATCGTCGCCCCACTCAAGGCGAGTCAGGATGTCCTTGACGCCCAAGGAGACAACTCCGGCTGGGTCGAGCAGATTGCCGACGATCACGCGGCCCTTGCCACGTCCTGGATTCATTCATTGAAAAAAGCTCCTTCCTCTCAATTTTAAAGTTTCTCGCCTTTCCATTATCATGTGAATACGATATGGCTTATATCGTAACAATTCCGCATGATCGATTTTATCCTGTCAGCCATAGAGCAACACATATCACTCACGCCATGCGGTAAAATCACAAACAGCTCAGCTCACAATACTTCAGGAGATACAGAGACAATGGATATCATGATCGTCGATGACCACCCACTCTTCAGAGAAGGTCTCAAAACCATCGTCAAAAGGGACAATCGGTACACGGTATGTGCCGAAGCCGGAAACGGCAGAGAGGGACTTGCTCTGGCAAGAGATCACTCTCCGGACATTATGCTAGTGGATATTTCCATGCCTGAAAAAAACGGTATCCAGATGGTTCGGGAACTCAAATCCTCACTGCCAAACACCCAGTTCATCATCATTTCCATGCACTCGGAAGCCGATTACATCGTGGAAGCCTTTCGGGCCGGCGCCACGGGATACATGATCAAGGAATCCGCAGCCGGACAACTCATCAAGGGACTGGACACCGTGGCAGCCGGAGAACTCTTTCTGGACAGCGCCCTGTCTCAAGAGGTGGTCTTCAAACTGCTGCAAACAAAACCCAACTCTCCCGGTGGACGCAACGATCCATACGCCACCCTGACCCCCCGCGAACAGGAAGTCATGCAGATGCTGGCCGAAGGATTGACCGCGAAAGAAGTGGCCGAACGCCTTTTCATCAGCCCAAAAACCGTCGAAAACCACCGAACGAATCTCATGAAAAAACTCGGCCTCAAAAGCACGGTGGAACTGGTCCGGTACGCGGCCCGACTCGGGCTGATCGACATCGGCACCTGGGCCATCTGACCTCACAAAAAAGAAATCCCCTCCGCGAACAACTCACGGAGGGGATTTTGGGTAGGGGGATGGCGTTCGGGTCGGTTACCCTTGCGAAATGGAAATCCGCTTGGGAAGAACCTTCTCAACCTTGGGTAAATGTAATTCCAACACACCATTGTCCAGGTTGGCCTTGATCCGATCCCGATCGACAATATCCGTGATGGACACCGACCGGATGTATTCGCACTCACCAAACTGCATTTCCGCGTACTGCTCGTCCGCATGGGGTGCCAAATTCGTCATGCCCGTGACCGTCAATTCGCCTTCCTGCAAATCGATCGTCATGTTGTCCCGTTCGACGCCGGGCATATCCATATAGATATAAAATCCATCTTCGCGCTCAAGGATATCCGTCGCGGGACGGTACTGAGGCACACTTTTTTCTTCTTTCTTCATGACTTCATTCATGCCGGTTCCCTCCTTCTAGCGTACATCGATGCTGATATTTTTGGGTTTCACTGCCGCTGATTTGGGCAGGGTAATGGTCAAAATGCCATTTTTCATGGACGCAGTGACCGCATCCCTGTCCACGGGAATGGCCATGTTGACAACTCTGTTGAAAACGCCACTCGGGCGTTCCTGACGATAGTATTTTCCCTGGGGAGCTTTGCGTTCTCCCTTGATGACCAGCGTTTTATCAGTCAAGGTCAATTCGATGTCATCGACCGACATTCCCGGAACTTCTGCCCGTACATACACCGTGTTCTCATCGTTGCTCAAATTGAGCGGAGGATAGGCCAGCCGGTGATCATCGCGCATTGGGGAGCGCAAGAACTCTTCGAAGACCCGATCAAAGCGGGTCGGAAAATTGTAGAGAGTATTAAAATCAAGAACCATGGATTTTCCCTCCTTTTTCGTGTTCCCCAAAACAGTATGCACATTTTTTTCATCGTCAAGGGCACCTGTGGAAAAAAAATGCTCCGTGCCCTTTTTCAGGACACGGAGCAGCATGAAACATCTGTCAGAAAATTCTATTTCGAGCCGTTCCACTCCTTCTCGGGAACAGCCTGGTCCGCCAACATGATCGGAATGTCATCCTTCACGGGATACACACACTTGCAGGCAGCACATTTCAAACCATCTTCACCAGGCAACATTGTCACCGGCCCTTTGCATGTCGGGCAAACCAATATATCCAGCAGCTTCTTGTTCACAGACATCGATTCCTCCTTGTCCTTATCCAACCCTACCTGTCACTCGACGCACTGGCAACTCTCATTGTTCCCTTTACCTGCTCCCGGGGACGCGATATACAACACTTTCCCAAAGATGACACCTTAACACTCCACGGATACCCATGAGCATCGATCTTCACACCCATTCCACCGCGTCTGACGGCACCCTGTCCCCAAGAGAACTCATCAAGCTGGCCAAGGAAACCGGCCTGGACGCCATTGCCATCACGGACCACGACACGCTTCAGGGCATCCCCGAGGCCATGGAAGCGGGCAGGGAATTCGGTATCGAAGTCATTCCGGGAGCCGAGCTGAGTCTCGAATCCCCGGAAGGGACAGGATGGATTCATGTGGTCGCCCTCTGGATTCCCGAAGAAGCTCCCACCCTTCAAAAGGCCTTTGATTGGATACAGGAAGGTCGCAGAAACCGGAATCACGAAATCGTCGAGAAACTCCGTTCACTGGGCATCAACATCACATATGAATCCGTGGCCGCCCGGGCCATGGGAACGCTTGGCCGCCCGCATTTCGCTCAGGAGCTACTCTCTTTGGGTGTCGTCTCATCCATGGAGGAAGCCTTCAAGGTCTGGCTCGGCGACAACGGCCGTGCCTATGTCCCAAAACGTAAACTCACCCCGGGACAGGCGTTTCCCATTCTCAACGAATTAGGTGCCACATCCATCCTCGCCCACCCTTTTGCTCTGGGCCGGAACTATGCCGACACCGAAAAGATTGTCAAAGACCTCATGACCTATGGCATGGACGGCATGGAAGTCTATTACACCGAACACACCGATGCGGACATCAAGGAATACAAGGCCATGGCCGAACGACTCGGCCTGCTCATCAGTGGCGGATCGGACTTTCACGGCTCGGTCAAACCCAAAATCCGTCTCGGCAAGGGCAAAGGTGGCCTACACGTCCCCACCGAATTGCTTGATCGCATGAAGGCGGACCGCCGGGCCAAGGGATTGCCGGTTGTCTAAACCGACTTCATCACTGTCTGTCCACACATGAAGAACCGTCCATGTGCCAAAACATGCAGATGGTTGCTGTGAATTTCCCAAAGGGTCAACAAAACGTATGAAACATGTCGGCATTGACGGATGCAAAAAAGGATGGTTCGCGGTCTGGACCACCAATACGCACTGGTTTTTCGAACTGTACCCAACCTTTGAAGCGGTGTGGCAGGCCCATTCCAATGCCGCACTGCTGCTGGTGGACATGCCCGTGGGGCTTCCGGAAACCGGCACCCGTCAGGCCGACACTCTGACCAGACACCAGCTTGGTCCTCGAAAAAGCAGTCTCTTTAATACTCCGGTTCGATCCGCCGTGTACGCCCGGTCGAAACAGGCAGCGAAAGTACAAAATCGACAGCTTTCCGGCAAGTCACTCTCTGAACAATCCTTGAGTATTATACCAAAGATACGAGAACTCGATCAGGTGATGCAATCCTTTCCTGACGCCCGGTCAAAATGTTTCGAAGCCCACCCGGAACGATGCTTTGCCTCCTTGGGAGGCGAGCCTCAACCCTTTTCCAAAAAAGACATTGTGGGCATCATGGACCGGGTGGCTCTGCTTGAAACACACATTCCCGGTCTCCGGGAATTCATTGCCGCCGTCCGCACCACTCATCCCATGAGTCACGTTGCCGGGGACGACATTCTGGACGCCTGTGTGTTGGCGGTCACCGCGCAGAGGGGAAAAGCCGGGCTGCGACCAATCCCCGATCCCCCCGAAATTGACGCAACCGGACTCCCAATGGCAATCTGGTTCAACGATCGCCATGACATTCCATGAAAGGAGCACTCATGCACACATGTGAATTCACGCAAAGCCCCCGCTATCTGGCCCTGTCACTCATGTTGAGCCTTGTGCTCATCATGGGAGCGTGTGTCAAAAAACCACTGGCACCGCTGCCAGTGGACCCGCTGGCCGTAAGTTTTCTGCCGCAAAAAGGGGAGTTCATTTCTCCATACGGCGACCAAATCAGCTTTGACGACATCATGAAAACCACCACGGGATATGACTATATCCTCATTGGCGAAGGGCACCGAAACGCCTGGGATCACCGTGTCCAGCAACAAATATTGGCCGGACTTTCAGAATCGGGCGACGGACTCTCATTGGGACTCGAAATGGTGGCCGTGGACAAACAGAATGTGCTTGACGATTTCGGGGACGGACAAATCGCATTGGACGATCTCGCCGAAGAGCTGGAATGGCCCACCCGATGGGGCTACCCGTTTTCCCTGTTCAAAGGACATTTCGAACTGGCTCGACGAAACAGTATTCCCGTGGTCGGTCTGAACGTCCCTTCTGCCGTGACCCGCAAAATTACAAAGCAGGGCCTTGAATCCCTGTCTGACGAGGAAAAAGCGTTCCTGCCCGAAACCATCATCCCGCCGTCCAGCGACCAACAGGCCATGCTGGACATGATTTTCGAACAGCATGAAGCACGGGACGCCGAGAACATCGAGCAACGGGATCGGTTTCATCTGGTCCAATCCATCTGGGATTCCAAGATGGCCGAAGAAGCGGTCTCTGTCCGCCGAAAATACGATTGGCCCGTGCTCATCATTGCCGGAGCCGGTCATGTGGAACAGGCATGGGGCATTGCCATGCGGCTCAGACGGCTTGATCCGGCGGCCCGTATCCTGTCCATCATGCCATGGCGAGGCGGCCCGTTCGATGCCGAAGCCGGAGACGTCTTTTTCTATTCTCCGGACAGCTATCAATCCAAAATGGGCGCGCTGTTGACAACGGTTGATACCGGCGGTCTGCTCGTGGAGTCGGTTCAGCGCGGATCGCGCGCGGCCAAGGCGGGACTCCGCCCCGGTGACCGACTGGTGGAGGCTTCCGGCATTCCATTGGAACACCTGTTCAGCCTGCACATTGCCGGGTCCAAAGTTCATGAAGCGAATGAGGAATTGATCTTCACGGTCCAACGTGACGACACCCTCTTCGTGACCAACATGGGCCGACTCGGCACCCCGAAATCCATAAAAAAATCCCAAAAAACCTCATCTGAGACCTCTGGAGAACACCAATGATCCGTCACGCTCTTGCCATTGCCCTTGTCATCATCTGTACCCCGTTCGCGGCCTTTGGCAGTGACCTGTCCGAATTCCTGCCTGAAACCGTGAGCGACATGCAACGGCTCCAGCTTGTCGTGGGCGACCAGGCACAACAGGAAGTCGATCAATTGCACGGCAAGGCACTCCCAGCCAAAGCCAGTGCCATTGGCCGATATCTCCGCCCCAAAGACGTGGGAACAGCGCGACCGGCCGAGGTCTGGCTGTCACGGGTGAGTTCGGAAAAGGAAGCCCGTCGTCAGGTCGGGGTCATGGTCCACAAGATGTATGAAAATCCGAAATCGCCCTTCAAGAATCCGAAAAAATTGCTGAAGAACGGTATTTCCGTCTACCGTTTCACTGGAATGGGCCAGGTGCATCTCATCTGGCATGTGGGTGACATCGGTTACTGGATCAGTGCCCAGCCCGATGATGAGACCCTGATGCTGGACACATTCTGTCGATAAAAACGGACCTCTCGGCTACCAATTGGCGCGGCCTTCGCGCTTTTCACCGCCCCGGTTTTCAGGTATTCAGCACACTATGCCAGAACTGCCCGAAGTCGAAGTCATTGCCCGTGGGTTGAACCACACGCTCAAGGGGCGCACCATTGTCTCCGTTGACGTGCCGGGCTTGACCCGCCTGAGCGACTCGGCGGAAATCCTCGTGCCCGGAGTCACGGGCCGAACCATTCACCGGGCCTATCGACGGGCCAAGGTGCTCCTGATCGAACTGGACAACGCGACCACGCTGGTCTTTCATCTCAAGATGACTGGCCGGGTGGTCCACAGTGCTCCCCGGACCATCACCTCACATGATCGAATCGTCTTCATCCTTGATGACGGGTCATGGCTCATCTTTTCCGACATGCGCAAATTCGGTTATGTCAAACTGATGGATGAACACCGGCTGGCGAATTGGGATTTTCTCCAAAGAGTCGGTCCCGAGCCACTTGAGACCTCGCCCGAAGATCTTGCCAAACGAATCAGCGGCCGAAAGACCGCAATCAAGGGGCTGTTGCTCAACCAATCCGTTGTGGCCGGTATCGGCAACATCTATGCGGACGAGTCCCTGTTTCGGGCACAACTGCACCCGACGACTCCGGCCAACACCCTGACCCGGGCCGAGGCAGTGACCCTTTTTACTGAACTGCGGGCGGTCCTTGCTCAGGCCATCCGCGAAAACGGCAGCTCCATCTCGGATTACGTCACGGCCCACGGTGACGCCGGAGCCTTTCAAAACAGCTTCAACGTGTATGGCAAAAAGGGCCAGCCGTGTCCGTTGTGCTCCGCCCGGTTGCAAACGCTCACGGTGGCGGGACGGACCTCCACCTTCTGCTCGCACTGCCAACCAAAACGGTGATCGGCGGTCCACTGGCGATTTCACCCGAAAAAAGATAGAAAAAACACGGAAGGGACGTCTTTTCCAAACAATGTCTATACAATTTCAAATGACCGTGCTGAGGATGCAGTGAACAGACACGCACAGACCATAGCGAAAAACGCGGCAGTGGTGGCAGGAGCCACGCTGATTTCTCGCATTCTGGGATTTGTCCGGGACATCATCGTGGCCTTTGCCCTCGGTGCCGGACTGTTTGCCGACGCGTTTTTCGTGGCGTTTCGCATCCCGAATCTCTTGCGCCGCCTCTTTGGTGAAGGGTCACTGACCATGGCCTTCATTCCGGTCTATTCCCGAACCCGGGAAGAGCACGGCGAAGCAGCGGCACAGGCCATGGCACGGTCCGCCATGGTCTGGCTCGCGGTCATTCTCATCGGCGTCACCATACTCGTCGAAATTCTGGCCCGTCCCCTGACCATGGCCATTGCCCCGGGGTTCATCGACAATACCGAACAATTCCAGGTCACCATCGACCTGATCCGCATCTGCTTTCCCTATGTCATCTTCATTTGCGGCGTGGCCCTGTGCATGGGTATTCTCAATTCACAAGGGCACTTCCTTGCCCCGGCCCTGGCTCCGGTGGCCTTGAATATAGCCCTCATAAGTGCCGCGCTGTTCGGCTATTTCATGGGATACAACGTCGCCTATTGCATGGCGTATGGCGTGCTCATCGGTGGGGCAAGCCAATGGTTCCTTCAACAACCCTTTCTGAAGCGGACCAACTTTTCATGGCGCGGCCCATGGTCATGGCGCAACAAGGGCGTGGCCCGGATGGGTTTGCTCATGCTCCCCACCGTGTTCGGTGCCGCAGTCTATCAATTGAATATCCTGCTCGGCACCCTGCTGGCCTCATTTCTCCCCGTAGGATCGGTCTCCTATCTGTATTATGCGGACAGACTGGTCCAATTCCCGCTGGGCGTCTTCGGTATCGCGGTCAGCACCGCAGCCTTGCCCAGTCTGGCACAACTCGCGGCCCGCAACGAAATGGACGAATATGACAAAGCCCTGTCCGCCTCATTGGGATTGACGCTGTTCATCGCCCTTCCCGCTGCCACTGGTCTCATCGGGTTGGCCCACCCCGTCATCGGACTACTCTTTGAACGCGGCGCCTTTACCGCACAGGCCGTCACTGCCACGGCACAAGCACTGATCGCCTATGCCGTTGGCCTGCCCTTCATCGCCCTTTCCCGGCCACTGGTCGCGGGATTCTACGCGCTGGAGGACACCCGCACCCCGGTCAAAATCGCGGTAGGCTGTCTCATCGCCAACGTGGGACTCGGTGTCTGGCTCATGCAGTCCTTGGCCCATGTGGGACTCGCTCTGGCTGTCAGCCTGTCCTCGCTGCTGAACTTCGGGCTGCTCCACATTTTTCTGACCCGCAAACGAGCAACGCGCCTCCTGCCTGCCGGGTCCACGCTCAAGACAGCGGCCTTGTCCATCCTCATTGGCTGGAGCGCATATTTAACCGCGAGCTGGACACCGTGGTGTCTCGTACTCATCCCGGTATGGGTGCTCATTTACATCGGGTTGGCCCTGCTGCTCCGCCTGAATGAGGCGCAACTTCTCTTCGCAATGATTCGCACTCGGCTCAAACGCGGCACACCGCCAAAGGGGGCATGATGGGCCATATCGATACCACAGCCATCCTCAACCGACGGGACCAATTCCCGCGCGGATTGACCCAGCCGGACGGCGGTTACCGTTTTTCGTTGGACTCCCTGTTGTTGAGCTGCTTTGCCACGGTTGGTCGGCGACACACAGGCATTGATCTCGGCTGCGGCTGCGGTGTCATCGGCATTGGAATGGCCCTGCGTCAGCCCGGAATATCCATCACCGGCGTTGAATTGAACCCGGACAGTCTCACGGCGGCACAGACAAATATCACGAATCTGCATCTGCACGACAAAATAACCGTCACCCCGGGAGACGTGGCCACATGGCGGTCTGAATCCGTGGTGAATTTCGTAGTGGCCAATCCGCCATATCGACAACTCGGCACCGGCAGAATCAGTCAGGGACAGGAACGGGAAACCGCCCGGTTCGAAGCACGAGCCACCTTCTCGGCCTTTGCCCGATGCGCTGCCATCGCACTCAAGACCCGGGGCAAATTCATCTTTGTTCACCTCGCGGAACGCCTCCCCGACCTCATGCACGATGTGGCCGAAGCCGGACTGGTTCCCAAACGAATGCAGCTGGTCCACGGACGAGCAAATGAAACCGCCAAGATCGTACTCATGGAAACGATGAAGGCCGGTGGTCCGGGTGTCACAATCGAACCGCCACTGATCCTGCATGAAGGCACTGGCCCGGCGACCCGTTTGACGCAGGAAGCACTGAATTTTTGCCCGTATCTGGCCTGTAATACCGGGGCAAAATCCGGTGAGTCGGCCAAGCAGGACCCCATTGAGACTCCTCCTGAAAAGACAGATCGATAACCCAAAAAATAGTCAAAATGATTAAAAAACTTATTATCGATAACTTCATGGCTCATGAGCATACCGAGTTGGAACTCGGTCCTGGCCTGACTATTCTGACCGGTGGCAACAACACCGGCAAATCAGCGGTGGTCGAAGCGTTGCGCTGTCTGGCGACCAACCCGGTGCCGAGCCATAATATCCGGCACGGGGCCAAGGAAGCCCGGGTCAGCGTGGTGCTTGATGACGACACGAAGGTGGTCTGGATTCGCAAGAAGCGGTCATCCGGCTATGAACTCTGGAAACCGGGTGCCGAAGAACCGGAAGAGTATTGGAAATTTGGCCGAACACCGCCGGAAGACATCCGCGCCGCCCTCAAACTGGATCTGGTGGAACTCGAATCCGGCGACCCCGTGGATATCCATGTCGGCAACCAGCGCGAGCCGGTTTTTCTACTCAACAAACCGCCGAGCAATGCAGCGGCCTTTTTTGCCGCGTCCACGGAAAGCGCGCATCTGCTGGCCATGCAAAACCTGCTGAAACGGCAAACCACAGACGCCAAACGACAGGCCCGGGAGCTGGACACCCAGACCGATCACATCGAAACGTCCATCGATAAACTGGCCCCATTACCGGACATCGAACTCCATCTGGACCGGACCCGAGAACTCGAAGCCGTGGCAACGGACTTTGAAAAAACACTCCCGGCTCTGGAAAACGCGTTGAAAAAGCAGCAACGGCTCTCCCAAAAACTGACCCGGACCAC
Source organism: Pseudodesulfovibrio sp. JC047 (assembly GCF_010468615.1). Lineage (NCBI taxonomy): Bacteria > Pseudomonadati > Thermodesulfobacteriota > Desulfovibrionia > Desulfovibrionales > Desulfovibrionaceae > Pseudodesulfovibrio > Pseudodesulfovibrio sp. JC047. Next base: position 139,992 of record NZ_WUEH01000002.1, read on the forward strand.
AGCGAACAAGGCCCTTCTGGAGACGATTTCCCCCCCGCCTGAAACGGCGAACACCACCGCGTTGAATACCCGAATTCACGCCCTGCAATCCCTTGAGAAAAAAGAAAGGACGGCAGCGTCAAATCGCGACGTTCTCTCTCGGCTCCAGCCACCGACTCCACTTCAGGAAACCACACCGCTGGCCGCACTCATTCACGCGCTCCACACGGCCTCGGATGCGCTGCACACCGCCGAAACACAAACACCCGTTTTCGATCGGCTCAACCCGCTTCCCTCCCTGAATGCAACCGATGCACTGGCACAGTCCATCGACACCATGTTGGCCACACGCTACCGGCGCGCACGCCTTGCCCGATGGGAAACGGTTCTGCATCAGATTGCTCCCCCTCCCGATATGGACTCTACGGACATGCTGGGACGAACTTTGACGCGAATGAGCGAACTCAGCACGCAGATCGAATCAACACGGGCAGACCTTGCGGTCTTGGAGAAAACATTGCGGACGCACGAAAAAACCGTGGAAAAACGACTTCAGGAACTGGGGCGTTGCCCCACCTGCGGCGGCACCATGACCGCAGCCACATTCATTGATTCCGGGAGTGACCATGACGCTTGAACATGTTCACGGCAACGGCCTGTTTTTCATCGCGGACCCCCATCTTGCGGACCATCCGCCGGGTCAACGGCTCCATGGCTACCTCGATCAGGTCATGAACAAAATCGAGGCCTGTCTCGATCAGGCACAGGAACTGGGCATGATTCCGGTCTTTCTGGGCGATCTGTTTCACTGGCCCCGTGACAACTCCAACAAGATGCTTGTGGAACTCATTCGCATCTTTGGGTCGCGAACCTCGATTTTCCCCATCTGGGCCTTGGTGGGCAACCACGACAAATACCAATCCCGGTTCACGGAAGACGTGTCGCTTGCGGTGCTCGAAGCCGCCGGAGTGCTCCATCTCATGAAGGACAGCGGTCCGCAATTCATTCTCGAGACTCCAACAGAACAGGTGCTCATCTGCGGTACCCCGGACGGGTCTCCGCTGCCCAAAAAATATGAGCATCAGCCCGATGATCCGGAAACCGTGCTCTGGGTGACCCATCACAACATCCAATTCCCCGAATTCATTGACCGGGCCTATTCCATCAAGGAGCTGCCCGGCATCGACTGGCTGGTCAACGGTCACATTCACCGTCCGCAGACCACCATCACCAAAGGCCAGACCACGTGGGCCAATCCCGGCAATATCACCCGATTGACCTTCAACCGCCGGTCCATGGAACGTGAACCCGCAGCGTCCATCTGGACACTGGGGTGCGAAGATCTGGTCCCGTGGGTGGTCCCATTTCTGCCCTTTGACCACGTTTTCCCGGACCAGGAACTGCCCGCCGAGGAACTCGCTGCCGAAGGCGAGTCAAAATTCATCAGCGGACTGGAACGACTCGCGTGGCAACGCACCCATGAAGGCACCGGCCTGAAACAATTTCTTCAAGAAAACCTGAGTACCCAAACCCCGGAAGGACATCTTATCTGGGGACTCTACGAGGAGGTCACACATCATGACGAATAACCATACGGACACCACACGAGATTCCCGCGTCGAACAGGAACTCAAAGAACTTCGAGACGACTATCAACACTTATGGGAGCGCAAGGTACGCACAGAGCAGGACGTCGACACCCTGACCACCCAGTTGGAGACCCTGAAGCAACAGGCTCTGGCTGAATACGGCACCAGTGACATCAACGAACTCCAAACATTGTTGGAAGAGAAACGCCAACAAAACGAGAAGGTTGTCGCCGACTACCGCGAACATATCCAACAAATACAAACCGAACTCGAGCAGGTTGAAAACGCAGTGGATGGCGAAAAGGCATGACCCTGGACGTGGACAAAAAAGCCCTTCGAAAGGCGGAACGTCGTTTGGACAGGCTCTCGGCATTGGCCGAGACCCTGCACAACGAGCATGGTCGCATCCGCGAAAAACAGACGTCAATACAGGAATTTTTGACACTGGCTCCAAAGGCCCGAGACACATTGGAAGCCCTATCCACGGCCTTGTTCGGCAAGATTCTGGATGAGGTCGAAGCCAATCTGACCCATGCCATTCGAGAAATTCTCGGGCAGGACCGGGTGGTCACCACGGTGCGAGAGGTCAAGAACAACCGGCTTCAAATTCAGTTCCAGATTCGCAATCAGGGCAAGGAAGACGAAATCGAGGACATCATGACCGGCCAAGGCGGCTCGGTCTGCAACATCCTCTCTGTGGGATTGCGGCTCATTGCCCTGTCTCAATTGCCAGAGGAGCATCACCGACCTTTCCTCGTGCTCGACGAACAAGACTGCTGGCTCAAGCCCGCGCTTATCCCGAAATTCATGCGACTCATCGAAGCCATTGCCGACAGATTGTCATTGCAATTGCTCGTCATTTCACATCATCCACTTGATCTCTTCGCGGCTTCCGCCCACCGTATCTACGAACTGGTCCCGGATGTCGAGCGCGGCTCCACCATCAAGCTGGTCAAATAATCGACCAATTTTCGCTGAACACCTCTGGACAAACGAAAAACCATACTTATTTTTGTAATACAGGGAGGACCCAGAAAGGGGTCCATGACATAGCCAAATTACCGCAACGGAGGGTACAGTCCGTTAAACCACGATTCACCATATATCAGCGAAACGAGTCGCGACCATACACAAATTAGTGTGCGCATTACGCCCCAAATGGGGATGGCCTGGATAGGCAAAGCGCACTTTTTTTGCGCCCTCCACCAGCCCTGCCAGCGGTCACCTTCGGTGCGACCAGGACGCTGTCCTGGACCTGCCAAAGGCCCCTTTGAAAAGGGGCCTCTGGACTCTCCGAAACTTTTTATTGCTCGCTTCGCTCGAGGCTGTCGGCAGCCTAAATTCGAGCGAAATTGAAAAAAGATGAGTAAAAATGCCTTCGGCGACCAAAGAACCCTTTGAAAAGGGTTCTCTGGACTCTCCGAAACTTTTTATCGCTCGCTTCGCTCGAGGCTGTCGGTAGCCTCAGTTCGAGCGGCTCTTGGAAAGACGTTATAAAAAATTGCATTTTTTACAGACTCTTTTGAAAGATTTTAAAAAGTACATTTTCTGCAAAGGTTCTTAATTCTATAATTTTCCCTTCTTCTCTCTTACTTCTTTACCCATCCCCTCCTTCTTCAATCCCACTCAATCGATAACGGATGCCCTCGCCGAAGGCGCGCCAAAAAGTTCTGGAGGGGAGTCCAGAGGGGAACCTCTTCCAAGAGGTTCCCCTCTGGCCGCCGGAGGCATCCCTCATCCCATACCCCACACGACAGCCGTGCCCTTACGCGAACACGCACACCTGCCGAAGGCACACAAAAAGTTTAGGAAAAAAGAGAGATAGGGGGTCTGGGGGAAAGGGAGAGAAAACCCCTTTTCAAAGGGTTTTTCTCTCCCTTTCCCCCAGCCGCCGGAGGCAATTCTTACTTACTTATTCAATCCTGGTGTGCGAATGAACATGCCGGGCTTGATTCCGGGATAGTCACATTGCAGGACATGTTTTTGACCGGGATGGGAGACATCGAGCCGTTCGCCGAGATCATTTTCCACACTAAATTCGGTGGATGACAAACGTGGCCGAACCATGCCGGGAATCAATAATTCCATATCGTTGGAAGTTGTCCAACGGGATTTGGTCTGAATACACCACTTGCCGTCCGCAAGGGGTTCAAGCACCCGGGCCAAAACCGAATGTTTTTCACCGGGGGCAGGCGGTTCGGCAATAACGCCACGAGCCTGGGGATCAAAAAAACCTGTGGTCAGAGGCCGGGTGGCCGCATTGACCAATTCAAACAAATATTTTTCTGCCTGAAATTGATTGAGCGCAACGTCATTCAACCCGGTCCGATAGGCATCCACCACCTGAGCAAGATAGGCGGAACTCTTGGTCCGACCTTCCAGCTTGATTGACGCAACCTTCATGCGGGCGAACCATTCGAGATAATGCAGCAAACAGAGATCTTCCGCCGCAAAAAACTTTGTCCACCGCTCGGTATCCAGAGCGATCGAAACCGCTGGATCAGCCACGGCATCAGCATCGGCTGCCGTGTCGAAAACGAAATCATCAGACGGCGTATCAAAGGTAAAATCATCACACGGGGACGGTCCTTCTTCCCGAATCTCCCACAGATTCTCGCCGGGACGGGTCCGCTCCTCGAATGTCACGGACGTGGGCCGATATTCATAGCGGCACGGATGGGAACATTCACCCAAATTACCGGGACGATCGTTCAAAAGCGCGGACATGTAACAGCGACCGGAAACAGCCATGCACATGGACCCGTGAACAAACACCTCCAGCTCCATGTTCGGCATCTGTTTACGCACGACTTCGAGCATCTCGGTCAACTCGGCAGAACGCAATTCACGCGCCACATTGACCCGTTTGGCACCATTTTCACGCCAGAAGCGCACGGATTCCGAATTGGATGTATTGGCCTGCGTGGACACATGGACGGGTATCTCGGGCAGTTCTCGGCGTAACAATCGAATCACGCCGGGGTCGGCCGCGATCACGCCGTCGGGCTTGAGTTCACCCAGGGTTTCGATCTGCTCGCGAACCTGCGCCATCATGGATTCACGCGGATAGACGTTGAGGGTATAATAGGCCTTGACCCCCGCCTCTTTGGCCTTGGCCAGACCAAGAGCGAGGCTGTCCTTGTCAAAACCTCCGGCTCCCGCTCGCAGATTCAGGCCATCGCCGCCAAGATAGACGGCATCCGCACCATATAAAATGGCGGTCTCCAACTTTTCCATGTCACCCGCTGGTGCGAGTAACTCCGGTATATATGTACGAGTCTCTGACATGGGCGCCACGCTACATGAAACAGCATCGGTTCGCCAGCGGGAAATACGCCCTGTTCAGCCATTTCCCCGCCTTTTTGCAGGCTTTGACCGACAAATGACGTTGCGAAAAAATTTCACTGAAAAAGGTTTGTGTCCTCAAATGACCGTGGACACAAAAACACCCGCACCGACGAATCGATGCGGGTGAGTCATGAACGAGAGAAACGCGGTTAGTCCCAGGTGCGCTTGTCTTCGATGGGTCGGATCTGCGGAGGCAGCGTCCCAGGAGCAAGCACCTTGAGAATCGGGCGCAGTTTGATTTTTTCACGGAACAGGTGCAACAGCTCGTCTTCCTGATTGAACTGTCCTGCTTCGATGGACAAAATCATTTCATCGATGCCACCGGGGTTGGTGACTTCGATCTGCCAACGCTTGACCTCTTCGAAACGTGCCATGACCTGTTCGACCTGGTGCGGGTAGACAAACATGCCCTTGATACGGGCGGTGGTGTCCACGCGGCCGACAATGCCACCAAGACGGGGGCTGGTCCGGCCACAGGCGCAAGGAGAACGATCCAGATAGCCGAGATCGCCAGTAGCGAGTCGGATGAGCGGATACGTCCGATTGAACGCGGTGACAACGATTTCGCCGACTTCGCCGTCCTTGAGCGGGATACCCGTGTCAGGATGGCAAATTTCGACAAAGGCGCGGTTGGACAGATGCAGTCCGTTTTTGTGGAAGCATTCGTATCCGATACAACCAACGTCAGCCGTGCCGTAGCCCTGACGCATGATGCAGTCGAATTTCTTTTCCAACGTGGAGCGCATCTTTTCAGAGAATTTTTCGCCAGTGACAAAAGCGACTTCGAGGAACAGGTCCTTCCGCAGGGACAGACCCATTTCTTCAGCTTTCTGAGCCAAATGCATCAGATAGCTGGGAGTCCCGACATAGCCGGTCACGCGCAACTTCTGCATGATTTCGATCTGCGAATTGGTATTACCGGGTCCGGCGGGGACAACGGCGCAGGAAAGATTGCGAAGGGGTTCTTCGAACATCAGCCCGGCGGGAGCGAGATGGTAATTGAAGGTGATCTGGGACAGGTCACCGGAACGGAATCCGGCGGCGTAGAAGCCTTCGGTCCATCCCCAGTAGTCTTCGGAACGGTCTTCCGGATCAAAGATCGGTCCCGGCGACAGGAAAACACGCTGCAATTCGCCCAAATCCTTGGTCAGCAACCCGCCAAGACGGGGTCCCATGGACTGAAGAAAGATGAGTTCTTTTTTCTTGATAATAGGGATATGCTTGATGTCATTGAGTACGCGGAACTTGTCCACATTGAACTGAGCACGATCAAAACGCTTCTTGACGTCCTCGGAATACCTGTAGGCATACGAGAGCAGTTCCTTGAGCTGCAACTGGTAATATTGCCTGCGTTCCGATTCGTCCAGTACCTCCCGACGAGAATAAATTCCCTCGGTGCGATCCTTTCTTGTCATATGTATACTCCTTTGACTGGATGATTTCCCATTTTCAACAGGGAGCGGGACTATACCATGTCAAATATATTTTGCAAGAAATATTTTTTTTTGATAGCGATCTCAAGGGGTTACAAAAAACCTCAAAAATAAACGAAATCTTTTTCGAAATAAACTTGACAGAATAAAACCAAATAGATAGACATACCCTCCTTGGAACGCGGGTCGTTAACTCAGTTGGTAGAGTATCTGCCTTTTAAGCAGAGAGTCACTGGTTCGAGCCCAGTACGACCCACCATCGCGTCCCCATCGTCTAGTGGCCTAGGACTCCGGCCTCTCACGCCGGCAACACCGGTTCAAACCCGGTTGGGGACGCCACTAGAAGAATAACGGGCTTCATCTTTCGATGAAGCCCGTTTTTTGTTGTGTGAAAATTCGTGTAAATTGGATTCTGAAATCCTCGGAGATTGGTGTTTTGAAGACTATAACTTTTAGCACTCATCATCACCGTCTAAAAATTCCACATACGCAATGTCGCTATTAGGGACGGCGCAGTCTTTTCCGTCATAATCACAAACGGAAGCACCACTGACAGGTAGATCATTCGAATATGTGTATGCGTAGTAAAGCGCAGCTTCAATGGTCCCTTGGTTTACTGCTGAATCCTCTGAGAACTTCACCACACAGGGGGTGAGGGCTTCTGAGACTTCATCGTATATTTCGTCGCCGAATTCGCGAGCATAGCCATCACATATGTCCACTATAATTTCAGGGAGTTCTAGATAATCGTGTAGAAACAAATCCTTAGCACGACAGGCAATTTCCCGAACTAACATTCCATATGGGCCAGAATGATCAGAATCGTCGAACTTGATATTGTATTTGTCATCATCAACACCATTCTCGCGCATATCTTTAAGATTTTGGTAATCTTTGGTTCCCTCAAAGATTAAAAACAACGTTTCCCATATTAAATCTAGGGCTTCGCTCAGTGGCAATATCCCGTCTGAAAAGTCATTGCTTTCAAAGGTTCTAGTAAGATGAAACCAGCATACCGACTCGGTTTCACCAGGCTCTCCGAATTTTTCTACAGCGTAGTCATAGAGGTATTCTTCGGGTGCTACATCTGGCGAATTTTCAAAATCAGAATAGATAGCTTCTATGTCGATTGATTGCAGAATATTAATTAAGTCAGCCTGCTCGCAATCGAAGCACTCGCTTAAACTTTCAATTGTAGACTCGCCGTCTTCGCAATCCAAAACAAATCCCATTTCGCCTCCCTAATTAGAACTTTTTCTGCTCGATCCCTTTTAGCAACTCCTCAAAATCGCGCTCGGCTTCGATCTCCGCTTCTTCCAACTCCCGCCGCCTACGGGCGTCATCAAACGCCTTGTATTCACCATAGGCATAATTCTGAGCCTGTTTGTGGGAGACTGTACCCGCGTTGTTCAACACTTCCCACTCGTTGAAATCGATAAAGCGGTCGGCTATCTCAACCCATTCCTGCATGGTGATGCGTTGCCGCTTCTCGGCACGGGTCTCGGCATGGTCGAGGAACATGTTCACGAGTCGGTCCAACGTGGAAAGTTCATCCTGTTGGAGGTAGTTCTTGGAAGTCACGACATCGCCCTTGCGGACCACATCTCCTTTGAAGTTGGTCAATCCCATGTTGGGCAAGGCGGCATGGGCGCGTCCAACCACGATTTCAGCGGCGGTTTTGCCGGTGATGGCGAACAGCATTTTGTTTTGGATAGTTTTGAAAAACGTCTGGGCGGTTTCCGACTTGCTGTCATAGTCAGAGCTGGTCTGTGAAAAGAGGTCTCTCACCTTTTGGTAGAATCGCTTCTCCGAGGCCCGGATTGTCCGGATGCGTTCAAGGAGTTCGTCGAAGTAGTCCCAACCACCGGGGTTCATCAACCGCTCGTCGTCCATGGTAAAGCCCTTGACCATGTATTCCCGCAACCGTTCGGTTGCCCATCGACGGAATTGGACGCCCACAGACGAGCGGACACGGTAGCCTACGGCGATAATCGCATCCAGGCTGTAAAACCGGGTATTGTATTTTTTCCCATCACTTGCAGTTATTAAGTAATCCTTAATAACTGCCTTTTCATCCAACTCGCCTTCCTCAAAAATATGTTTCAAATGCTGATTGATGTTTGATACTGAAACTTGAAAAAGCTCAGCCATAAGCTTCTGGCTGAGCCAGGCTGTTTCATCCAAGAAACGGACCTCAACTCGGATGTTTCCATCAGGGGCCGGGAATATGTCTATCTGGGACTGCGGGGCTGGCATGTTGTCGCTCATTAGATATCCTTTTCAAGGTTGGTTGCGCGATCATAATACAGGCCGCTCTTCACAACAAGTCCGCACGGACAAAAGAAAACCCCGAGGCGTCAATCTCCGAGGATTTATTTCAAATTAGCCAAACACATCTTCCACAACATTCTTGATCCCCCCTAACCGATGCAGGTACAGCTCTGTTGTCATCAAATTCTTCTGCCGCAAGATGGCCTGAATGATGGAGATGTCCACTCCTTCCTGAGCCTGTATCCAGGCCGACAAAGCCGGGGGAATTCTCAGTCCGTTTCAAATAAGCACACGGTTTCCCTGCAACAAATCCTCTGTTTGCACGAATCTGAAAACTAAAGTATAGTTTCGTCAAAACCATTTAAACGAAATTATAATTTCGTCTTGGAGATGTGTATGGGGAAAATATCCAAAGCGGCGAAGGCACTTTCCCCTTCTGCCCTGACCGCACTGGGACAGCTCGGGACCAATATCCGGGAAGCCAGAACCCGACGAGGCATGACACAGGTTGAGCTTGCCACGCGGGCCTCCACCAATCATGTCACCCTGAAAAAACTGGAACAGGGGCAACCTTCTGTCGGCTTGGGCGTGCTGGTCCAGGTGCTGGACATCCTGGGGCTGGTGAATGATCTGCCACTCCTGGCCAATCCAGACACGGACTCGGTCGGAAAATCGCTGCAAGACCTCAAAAGACCGCAGCGGGTCCGGTCCTCATCAAAGAAACAGGATGCACTTGATTTCTAGGAGGCACCATGTCCACGGATACAACATATGTCTATATCCACCTCGGCACCGCTTTTGTCCCGGCAGGCCTGCTCTCCATGCACCAGACAGGCAAAGACGTTGTTTCTTCTTTTGCCTATGGTCGCCGATACCTTGCTCGCAAAGATGCCGCCCCGATCGACCCGCTTCAATTGCCGCTTGGCCAGAATGAATATCACGCCAAGGGTCTATTTCGAGCGTTTCATGATGCCAGCCCGGATGGTTGGGGAAGGCACCTGCTGGACCGTGCCGCTGAAAGCGAAGGGGTGGTGCCCTCCGAGTTCGACTATCTGACAGTCCTCAATCAGCAGGACCGTATCGGTGCGCTCGCCTTTGGCCCGGACCTCAATGGACCCCGGCCATCAACACCTTCATGGCGACCACAGACACTTCACGGAGAGCAGCTCGATCTCGAACGAATGCTGCAAAATGTCGATACCGTCCTCAACCATGAAGCCCTGCCGCCCGACCAACGGCGGTTCCTGATACGCGGTTCGTCCGTTGGTGGTGCGCAACCAAAGGCTACCATCGAATACGAAGGACGCCACTGGATTGCCAAGTTTTCACGAGAGTTTGAACACTGGCCCACGTGCCGAATCGAACTGGCCGCCCGGAACTTGGCGGCCCGGTGCGGCATCAGGGTTCCGACGTGCAAAATGATAGAAGTCGGCGGTCGGGATATTTTTCTGACGGAACGGTTTGACCGGGGCATATCCTCTGCCGACCGCATCCACTTTCTTTCGTCCATGACGCTCATCGGCTCCGACAGCATGACCCTCGGGACCTATGGTGACATCGCCCTGGCTCTCCGACGCTTCGGCATGGCCGATCATCTCAAGGACGACCTTCACGAACTCTTTCGTCGCATGGTCTTCAACATCCTGTGCAACAACTGGGACGATCATCTCAAGAATCACGGATTTCTCTATGATATCCCCAGCGGCAAATGGCGACTTTCTCCCGCATACGACATCGTGCCGCAGCCCCAGCGGGACGGCAACGACGCAAGCCGCCTCACCCTCGGCATCGGCAAACACGGTCGAGTCGCCACACTCGAAAACGCCCTGTCACGATCTCAAGATTTTGCTCTCGACCGCGATGACGCCCGTCAAATGGCTCATCAACTCCAGACAACCGTTCGTCAAAACTGGAAAGAGGCCAACAAGGAGGCAGGCGTTTCGACAGACAAGCTCCGCCTCCTTGAAGAAGCGTACCGAGTTGCGCTTCAAGGCGAAAAATAAACACACATTCCCGACACAATTGAGGAACTTATCGAAAGATGAAGTCCCCTTTTCAAATGCGATTTTCCATTTTGTGGAAGATCTCAATCCTTCATTGGACGCAACGCCCTCCTGAAACCTGTCAAACGAAAAATGCGGATATTTGACGGTATTTTGCCGTCAAGTCGCTACACGAGGCCGACATCGCGCGGCATTTGGCCGACACTGACCGGTTGTGCCCGTTTGCGCTGAAAAACCCGTGATACGCTCTTCGCAAAGACTGACAGGGCCGTGTTGCTCAGTGGCCCGAAGGAGAAAACATGAGCGTATTTGAATGCAGGCTGAAGCGTGACCAGAACGGTCGCATCGTTGCAAAACAGGAAATTGTTGCGGGCAGACCCATCACCTGGACGTATTCTTATGACAAGGAGGGGCGTCTTTTCGAGGCACACCTTGATGGACGGTTGATCTGCCAATGCTACTATGACAGGGAAGGCCGCCGACAGCGAGACACCTTTCCGGCTACCGTTGGATCGAGCTATCGGGACTATCGATACACCCCTGACAATCGGCTGATACGAGCGGGCAACAACACGTTTACCCATGACAAAAACGGATTCCGATCCATCTGGTCAAACGGCGGCACATACTCCCTTTACGAGTACTCCCCGGACTACCGGCTTCTCAAAATGGAAGTGGAGGATCAGAATCGCGTGTACACCTATCGCCACAACAAAGACGGACAGCGGGCCGCAAAATATTTAAACGGCCAACGTGTCGAGGCATACCAATGGCTTGATTTCATTCGCCTTGGCGCGTTTCACGATGGACACAGGGCCTACGAATTCCACTATGCAGACAAAAACCGCCTGCCGTCATCCATGCGCCGCGAGGACGGGACCGTATTTACCCTGCATTACGATCAGATCGGCACCCTTCGGGTTGTTGCCGACGAGTCCGGCAACGTGATAAAGGAAGTGCTGTACGATCCCTTTGGCGGCATCATCGAAGACACGAATGAGGGCTTCCGAATCCCCATCGGTTTCGCAGGGGGCCTCCATGACCGAGATCTCGGCTTTGTCCGCTTTGGCTGGCGGGACTACGACACCTTCACAGGCCGATGGACTGCCCCCGATCCGATAGGGGACAAGGGCGGAGACCCGGACTGGTACGGGTATTGTTTGGATGATCCGGTCAATGCGATTGACCCGTTGGGGTTGGAAGGAGGCTTCTGGGGTGGAGTGAAAAAAATAGGAGCCGGTCTTGGTCAACTGTGGGACAAGGCTCCTGCGGGTATTGGTGCGGCTATCACCAAGGGGACAAAGGGGGCAGGAGAAGATCTCAGCAAGACGGGCGAAGCTTTTGCAACCAACAAGGATTTGCAGAAATATACAGCGATTGCCTTGGGAGCAGGAGCCTTGCCCATTGCAGCGGCAGCAGGCACGACAGTAGCCCCAACCGTAGTTGGAGCCGCCATGCAACATCCTGATAAATTGGCAGCAGGAGTTAAAGCCGCCTACGACTTCACATCAAGTGCCGTCATAAAGGGACCGCCTGAACCGTCTCTTCCCGGTTATTTAGGGGGAGGTTTAAGCGAGGCGTATGAATGGTACGAAACGAGTAAGGGGAAGTAGATTGAAAATAAAAATCTTAGAAATGATGTTGAGTGCAGTCATGACAATACATGGAATAGGCATGATCGTGACGAACGACTTTGAATATAGAGGTTTCCCCATCCCGGAGTGGGCAGCATATACGTATGCGCTGGGCGGTATCAGCATACTTCCTCTGGCTTGGTTCTTTCGATCACGAAACAAGAAATAGAAGATAAAGCCCCTGACAGAAAATGCGTCGGGGGCTTCTTTGTATCGCCGAATTCCTTGGAAACGGATGGCACACAACCAACCGAATCACGATCATCTGGCCCAGCCGAGACGAATGACAGACAAATCCTTTCATACGAACAAAGAAACACCTTCCCTCGACCATATATCACTGAAACAGTGACGTATTCACCCTGCATTACGATCAGATCGGCACCCTCCGGGGTGTTGCCGACGCGTCCGGCAACGTGATAAAGGAAGTGCTGTTTTTTCTCATCGACGGGACAACGACATCGCTGGTTCAACGAACTGCCCCTCAGGATTTGTGCTCCTGGAAAAATTCGATAATGTTTTCAAAAAATCCTGGAGCACCAAATAATCTCAAACAAAAAGGCCGCCTTCGGGCGACCTTTTGGAGAATGGCATGTATAAATGGTTCCAACTTTTTGTCATGGCCTTTTTTATGGTCACTCGCGCCGAATGCTCTATAGTAGATGGATATGAAACTGACATTTCATTGGAAATCCTTTCCTTGGGAATAAAGTTCATTCCGGCTTTTCTCGCCCTGACCGGAGTGAAATTGTGGATGCGGATAGCCGCGGTGAGCTGGACCATTTTCGGCTTTTCAAAAATCGTTTGGGGCATATATTTGTTGACCCAACGAACTCCACCCAATTCGTACGACATCTTTTTGGGCTTTATCATTTGTTGCTTGGCCTACACCCTTTTTGTTCAGGAAGGCTCGAAACAGACTGATCTTCCCCTGTGGAAGGTCATATTGTGTTCACTGGCCTCTGCGGGTTTCTGGATTCCCGTACTGCGAATGACGGAACCAGCAGCCCATATTGCAGCACTGTACACCATCATAGCGATGGAGTGTCTGTTCATGACCATACCATACATATACATCGCGAGAGGAGGAAAGCGTTGGCCTTTGGGGGCAATTTTCATGGCTTTTGCAGCAGTTGGTTTCTCGTGGGGAGCCGTCCAACACGTCATGGACAAGAATTTCCATTCATTCGGTTTATGGTTCACTGCTCCGTATAGCGTCCTTTTGCTCTGGCTTTCATGGGGAATGTGGAAAAAGCAAAGAGGCCGAAATGGGCTCGTTTAAATGCTCTGTATCAAAACGGAAATTGTGGGAGGGAGCCTTGCCCATTGCAGCGGCAGCAGGCACGACAGTAGCCCCAACCGTAGTCGGAGCCGCCATGCAACATCCTGATACATTGGCAGCAGCGTCACAGATGACGGTAGATTTTGCTTCTGGAGCTTTTGATGAAGGGCCACCGCCTGCCTCGTGGCCTGGTTATTTGGGTGGTTTTGTTGGCAAAGGTCATACTGCGTATAAAAAAAGGAAAAAGTAGTGAGAGTTAAGCCGATAGAAATCATGATGAGCCTGACAATGATAATAACAAGTCTCCTAAGCCTCAATTCAGATGTGTCCTTTTTTAAGGGGTTCCCTGTTTATACCTGGGTAGAGTATATTATCTTGGGCGGGGGGCTTGCAATCCCCATTCTCGCTTGGTTTCTTCGCTCTCCATCCCGCAATAAAAAGGACGAATGAACAACGAACTCCCCTGAAGATCACACTTCAGGGAAGTTCAATAATTTGAAGTAAGTAGAGTTGTTACGAGAACTTCCATGCAACATCCTGATACATTGGCAGCAGGAGTTAAAGCTGCCTATGACTTCACATCAAATGCCCTCATAAAGGGACCGCCTGAACCGTCTATTCCTGGTTATTTAGGGGGAGGTTTAAGCGAAGCGTATGAATGGTACGAAAGGAGTAAAAGGAAGTAAGTTGAAAATAAAAATCTTAGAAATCATGTTGAAACTCCTGATATCGAACCTGTAATTGACGGACTTCCTTTACCTCTTATCGAGGAGACTCAATGACAGACAAAAATACCCCTGTGTTTCCGATCTTCATATTTGAAGGGCACGACATCAGTGTCTTTCTTTCCTCCGACAACATGAGCAATTATTTAGAACACTATGATGTTATGGATTCCCTTTTTGTGGGTTATGATTTTGAAGGGAGACTGCTGGATTTATACGTTGAAGAGGACATGAGAGTTCAATGCAAATTGGCCAGCACTGACAAAAACAACCCTGAATTATTGCAAAAATTAACAGAAGCTTTGACTGACACACCTTACCATTCTCTTCTGGTCAATAATCTAATGAAAAAAATCTATGCTGTCGCCTTATTCACCGAGAAAGGGTTCAAGTAATGATTTTTAATAGAGACACAATAAGCCTTGGAAGGATCGGATAACGATCTTAAAAAAGTGTCAAACGCCACCCCTCTCACTCCTTTCGTTCCTCTTGGTACCGGATGCCCAGCCGACGCATTTTGCGGTAGAGCGTGCTGGGATCAATGGCCAAATCCCGGGCGGCCTGGCCTCGATTTCCATGATGCCGCTGCAAGGCTTCTTCAATAAGCACACGTTCCATCTCTTTGAATGAACATGGCCGATCTCCACGGCCCAAGGGAGTCGCCTGACTGCGCAATTCCGGGGGCAAATGCCGGTATTTGATGCGCTCCCCCCGACACAGCACAAAGGCCTGTTCAATAATATTTTCCAATTCTCGCACGTTGCCGGGATACTCGTACTCCAAAATTCGGGCCATGGCCCGCTCGGACAATCCGGCGACAGCCTTGCTTTGCAGATGATTAAATTTTGTCACCAAATGATCGACCAGAAGCGGTATGTCGCCCCGACGCTCCACAAGCGGGGGCAACACCAAATGCACCACTCGAATACGATAATACAAATCATCCCGGAATGTTCCCTGACGCACCAGTTCCGCCAAATCCCGTTTTGCCGCCACAATGATTCGGACATTCACCTTGACCGGGTCCACCCCGCCCAACGGTTCAATATATCGCTCCTGCAACACCCGAAGCAACCGAACCTGAACCACCGGGCTGAGATCACAAATTTCATCCAGAAAAATCGTTCCCCCCTCTGCCAACGCGAACCGCCCGGGCTTGTCCCGTCTGGCATCGGTAAATGCCCCGGCTTTGTAGCCGAACAGTTCGGATTCCAACAAGGTATCAGGGAGCGCGGCACAGTTCACCGCCACAAAACGCCCCTTTCTTCGGGGGGACAAATTATGAAGCGTGCGGGCGAACAGTTCCTTCCCGGTTCCGGTGCTGCCTTCGATCAGGACTGTACTCTCGCTCTCGGCAACCAACGGCAACAACGCAAACAATTTGGTCATGGCCGGGCTGCGGCCAATAATATCCTTGAACGTGTACCGGGCTTCAAGAGCCTTGCGCAATTGCTCGACCTGCGAAAGATCCTGAAAGGTCTCCACCCCACCGATAACCAGCCCTCGCTCATCTCGGAGCAGGGCTGTGGCGATCCGAACCGGCACCCGCTCTCCCTGGGCCGTGGTAATGTGCGTGGTCGCGTTCACCACCGGATGTCCCGTGCGCAACGTGCGTTCCATGGCACATGACCGTTTGCACAAATCCGCTCGAATGATATCTCGACACTGACAGCCCTCTGCTTCATGACGAGAGACCTTGGTGATGCGTTCGGCGGCGGCGTTGAACGATAGGATACGTCGCTCCAGATCCACAGTGAACACCCCCTCGTTAATGGAATCGAGAATGGTGTCATGAAAACGATTTCGAGATGATTTCTTCATCAGGAATTCCCCCCGGTAAACGGCTTCCTTCCCTCTTTCCACTCCGAAAATCATGCATTGTGCAAAAGACTATGCGCTCTATCGTGCATTCTGCACGTTTCCTTGCAACGGCCGGCACAGGCAAAAAATTATTCCAATAAAAATCAGGCAATTAGAAGCACTCAATCATGGCACAACTGTTGCTTTTTCCATACCATGAAAAGGGTGACTGGCACTGCAAAAAGCCCGAGAGAACACCACTTCATCCAGAGCCGGCATCCCGTTGCAATCCAAACAAGGAGGAGTCATGCGAATTGGACTGTTCTGTTTCCTGTTTCTTGCCGGTGCCTGTCTCTTGATGACAGGTCCCACTCTCGCCAAGGATTCGGCAGACACGGAAAAGTGTTTTGCCACCAGCCTGCACCACACGACCAGAGGCATGGAACACTGGTACGATGCCAAGGACGGTTTCAGTGCCGTGACCGGGGTGCCGTACAAGGATTTGGGTTGCAAGAACTGTCATGTGACCTCATGCAACGACTGCCACTTGGTAAAAACAGAAAAAGGATACGCCTACTCCACGGAAAAAGCCAAAAAATCTGAAACCTGTCTCAAATGTCATTCACGAGAAAAAGCCACATTGAGCATGGACAAGGCCAGAGGCTTCGAAAGTGTCCACATGACCAAGATGAGCTGTTCCGAATGTCACTCCCAACGCGAAGTCCATGGCGATGGCACCTGCTACGAAAGTATGCGCGCTCCGGGTGCGCTAGATACCAAATGTACCAACTGTCACACGCAGGACGGCGGCGAAGGGCCGGATGTCCCGGATTCAAAATCACACAAAATTCACACTGAAAAGCTTGATTGCACGGCTTGTCACGTCTCCAACACCATGACCTGTTACAATTGCCATTTTGGTGTTCTCAAGGAAACAGGCAAGAAGTCAGAGAGTTTCGCCGCCAAGGCCAAGGACTTCCTGCTTCTGGTCAAATACGATGGCAAAGTCACCAGCGGGACCCTTCAGACGTTGGTCGGACCGGATAACTATCCCTTTGTGACATATGTCCCGTATCTCACCCATTCCATTATGGCCGAAGGCCGCACATGCGAACAATGTCACGCCACCGAGGCCGTCTCCGCACTGGCCAAAGGAGAAAAATACGCGCCAGGAATCGTTCAAG
Source organism: Pseudodesulfovibrio sp. JC047 (assembly GCF_010468615.1). Taxonomy (NCBI): domain Bacteria; kingdom Pseudomonadati; phylum Thermodesulfobacteriota; class Desulfovibrionia; order Desulfovibrionales; family Desulfovibrionaceae; genus Pseudodesulfovibrio; species Pseudodesulfovibrio sp. JC047. The sequence goes on from NZ_WUEH01000002.1 coordinate 157,240, forward strand.
ACGGCAAGCTCTCCTTCAAAAAAGGCGTGATTCCTCTGGTTCCCGATCTGCTGGATTGGCCGTTCCTCGAAAAGAAGAAAGGCGCTTGGGTCCCCTTTACCCCAATCAACAAACCCATGGTCCAACTCGGTGTCTATGCTGAACCATTCAACACCGATGAACTCAAAAAGATGAACACCAAACAAACATATACTCCATAGCCACCCCCCACCCCCGCTATGGAAAAGATTCAGGGCCATGGTCGACCATGGCCCTCTTTTTGTTTTCCAAAGATGTCGATACAAAAATCGAGATTCTCATGCAGGCTCCTTATATTTAGAACAAAATTCATTACACTCTCTCCATTTTCTTCGAATATTCTCCTTCAAAAAAACGCTGTATGTCATGTGGGATCAACAAACAGTCCCAGTCCGATATATCTCCCATTTCCATGCCCCCGACTCAACAAAAGCTCCTTCATTCCACCCAAAACGGATTCATGGCCTGCTTGCAAGACTCCGAGGAGTTTTGAAAGGGGTCTTTTATGATGGCAACACGTCAAAAAAAGCGTAGTATAGGCATAAGGTCCTTCATTTCAGGTGTTCTGTCATGCCCACACCGTCTCGACCATGCCTGAAAAAACGTTCACAGTCTCAATCTCTTGGGACATGGAGAGGTCCATGGAAAACACAAAAATCAGATTGGGAATTGCACGATGCCTTTTGGGAGAAAAAGTTCGGTATGACGGTTCACAAAAACTGGACCGATATCTCCGGGATACTCTTGGGCACTATGTTGAATGGGTACCGATCTGTCCCGAGGTGGAAACAGGGATGTCTGTGCCACGGGAGGCCGTGCGACTTGTCGGGGACAGAGACGCTCCCAGACTGGTGGGGCGATCTTCCGGAAAGGACTGGACCAACGCCATGCGAAAATGGGGAGGAAAACGGCTCAAGAAGCTCGAAACCGAAGATATTTGCGGGTATATTTTCAAGTACGGCTCACCCTCGAACGGCATGTCACGCATCAAAGTCTACAATGAAAAGGGAATGCCCAGACATGATGGAACCGGATTATGGGCCGCCATGGTGATGCGTCGGTTTCCGCAACTGCCGTTTGAAGATGACGGACGGTTGCATGACCCTCGGCTCCGGGAAAATTTCATCGCACGAATCTTCACCTTGAAACGATGGCGAGAAGCCATGACCGCTGCGTCCGGTCCCGGAAATCTCGTTGATTTTCACACCCGTCACAAAATGCTCATCATGGCCCACAACATCACGCTCTATCGGGCCATGGGCAAACTGGTGGCGCAGGCCGGGACAGCGGATATCGACACCTTGGGTGCCCAATATTTCTCTCTGCTTTTCAAGGCACTCTCCTACAAGCAGACGACCAAGAAAAACGTCAATGTCCTCCAGCACGCCATGGGGTACTTCAAGAAGGAACTTTCTGCGGCCGAAAAAAGAGAACTGCTCGACATCATCAGCCAATATCACCGGGGACTTGTGCCCTTGGTCGTCCCGATAACACTGATAAATCACTATGTTTCAAAATATGAAAAGACCTATCTGGCTCTGCAACACTATTTACGGCCCTACCCGGCTGAACTCATGTTGCGAAACCAGGTGTGAGCCAGAAAAGGAGCAGCGGTGAATCGAAGAAATGGCATCATCTGTGTTCTTGGCGCCACCGGCTATGTCGGCGGGCGGCTCGTTCCCACCTTGTTGAAACAAGGATGGCGAATCCGTGCGGTTGGTCGATCCATTGAAAAACTGGCGTGTCGTCCTTTCGCGTCAGACCCGCGATGCGAAATCGTCGCGGCCGACCTCTTTGACACGGACTCGGTCCGCAAGGCCCTGGACGGGTGCCATGCGGCCTTTTACCTGGTGCATTCCATGCAAGGGCGAGGGGATTTCGCGGCCAAAGACCGGCAGGCCGCCCACAACATGGTGCAGGCCGCCGAACACGCCGCCATCGAACGGATCATCTACCTTGGCGGACTCATTCCCGATGACCCGGATATCAGCCATCATTTGCAATCCAGGGCCGAGGTTGGCGACATTCTGGCCAGTGGCCCGGTTCCCTGCACCCGCTTCCGCGCCGGGGTCATTCTCGGCTCAGGCAGCGCGTCATTTGAAATCGTGCGGTATCTGGTGGATCGGCTTCCAGCCATGGTCACGCCCAAATGGGTTCGCACGGAATCCCAACCCATCAGCATCCGCGATGTGCTCTTCTACCTGTCGGAAAGTCTCGATCATCCCGAGACCATTGGCGAAGCCTTTGACATCGGCGGACCGCACATCGAGACCTATGAACGGCTGTTCCGCATCTATCAGGAAGAAGCCGGACTCAAAAAACGTTTAATCGTCCCGGTGCCCTTTCTTTCACCCAAACTCTCTTCCTACTGGCTGGGCTTTGTCTCGCCCATCCCGGTGGCCCTGGCGCGTCCATTGGTGCTCGGACTGAAAAATCGGGTTGTGTGCAAGGACACCCGTATCCGACACATCATGCCATGCGAACTCTCCGATGCACGGACAACAATCCGGCGAGCGTTGGAAAAGGTCAAACAACACACGGTGACCACCTGCTGGTCGGACGCCGGAGCCATCCACACCCCGGAATGGATCGCCTGCGGCGACGCCCCGTATGCCGGAGGTGCGGTCTTTGAAAGCGCCTACCGAATCAAGATGGAAGGGTGCCCGGATGCATTGTGGTCCAAAATCGTCTCCATCGGCGGCGACAATGGATGGTATTGTTGCAACAGGCTATGGGGATTGCGCGGGATGCTCGACCGCTTGTTTGGCGGCGTGGGACTGCGACGTGGCCGACGTGACCCGGAGCAACTGGCTATTGGTGACGCGCTGGATTTCTGGCGGGTCATCGACATCCAACCGGCGGAACGGCTGCTGTTGCTGGCCGAAATGAAGCTCCCGGGCGAGGCCCTGCTGGAATTCACCATGGAGCAATCCGGAACAGACAACACCCAACTGACCATGACTGCCAAATTCCTGCCCCGAGGCGTTGCCGGACTGGCGTACTGGTGGTCGGTCTACCCCCTGCACGCACTGATCTTCAAGGGCATGATCTCGGCATTGGCCGAACAGACCGGATGCACGATTCTTGACGGCCCCTTTCCGGTTGATAAAACGGCTCCCAAGTGCCACATTCCACAGACACATTCGCACCAAGGACCCAAATGACGATCAACGAATTACGAGTCCACCCACTGCGTACAGGCACGCCCGGTCCCGGCCCGGTCATCTACTGGATGAGTCGGGAACAACGGGTTCAAGACAACTGGGGACTCCTGTATGCGCGCCAATTGGCTGGTCAAGACCGCCCACTGATCGCCGTCTTCTGCCTGGCCCCGACCTTTTTGGGAGCCACGCTGAGACAATATGACTTCATGCTTTCCGGGCTGGAAACCGTGGAACAGGCATTGGCAGACCATTCCATTCCCTTTTTTCTGGAACAAGGGGACCCGGCAACCGTCATCCCACGCTGTGTGGCCGATTACAAAGCCGGATGTGTGGTCACGGATTTCGATCCCCTGCGCATCAAACAACACTGGCAACAGGCCGTGGCTGCCCGCCTGAATGTGCCTTTGTTCGAGGTCGATGGGCACAACGTCATCCCCGCACGCATCGTGTCCGACAAACAGGAATATGCCGCCCGCACCATCCGCCCGAAAATTCACCGGCTTTCCCACGAATTTCTCGAAGATTTCCCGACGTTGACCCCACTGAAACACCGACCGATCACCAGTGATCCCGTGGACTGGGCACACGTCCGGGCATCGCTTGATCTGGATACCACGGTCGGTCCGGCCATGCTCACTCCCGGCGGACAAGCCGCCCATGACGCGCTCGCCGATTTCGTGGATCACCGACTGGACGGATACGCGCAAGACCGCAACGATCCCAATGCCGAGGCCACGTCCCGACTTTCCGGATACTTCCATTTCGGCCAACTGGCCCCGCAACGTGCGGCGTTGGCCGTAGCCGCCTCAAACAAAGGTGACGACCAGGCCGCGTATCTCGAAGAATTGATTGTTCGCCGGGAATTATCCGACAACTTTTGCCTGCATAATCAGCACTATGACAGCCTCCGAGGTGCCGCACCCTGGGCACTCAAGACGCTGGATGCACAACGGGACGCTCCTCGCAGCCACGAATATCCATATGAAACCTTTGAGGCGGCCCAGACCCATTCGGCACTCTGGAACGCGGCCCAAAGCCAACTGATCACGACCGGATTCATGCACGGGTACATGCGCATGTTCTGGGCCAAAAAGATTCTCGAATGGACCGCCTCACCCGAAGAAGCCCACTCCATTGCCCTGCGGCTCAATGATCGGTTCCAACTCGATGGGGGGGACCCGAACGGATATGTGGGTGTTTTGTGGTCGGTAGCCGGACTGCATGACCGGGGCTGGAAAAACAGGCCAGTCTTCGGTTCCATCCGCTACATGAATGAAAACGGATGCCGCCGAAAATTCGACGTGGATCGCTATTGCCGAACATGGCTGCCTGCGTAGACACCGTCATTTTCGCACGCAATTCACCACAATCCAATTCCACTCTTCGAAACACTCGAAACTTCCTTCTTTCGACATATTTTCGCACGACGTTCCTCAATAAGACGAATTCCCATTGAATTTCACGGAGTAACAATCCATACTTAAGAATACGGGTATGGAAAATGATTTCCACCCGAGACACACAGGCTTTTCCATGGGCATTGCCACAGACATCATTCTCATCGTCATTGTCGCGTTCTTTTGTGGCATCATCGCCCAACGAATCGGACTCCCCCTGATTCTCGGGTATATTGGCGCAGGTATCATTCTCGGGCCGCATACCAGCGGTTACACGGTGTCCGGAGTCCACGAAATCGAACTGCTTGCCGAGATCGGTATCGCCCTGCTGCTTTTCGCACTGGGACTGGAATTTTCCTTGAAAGACCTCAAACCCGTCAAGAAAATAGCCCTGATCGGCACCCCTCTCCAAATGCTGCTCACCATCGGGCTGGGGTACGGAATGGGGCATCTCATGGGACTGGACTGGAAATCATCCATCTGGCTTGGGGCGATCGTCTCCTTTTCGAGTACCATGATTCTGCTCAAGACATTGATGAATCAGGGGTGGATGGGCACACTGTCCAGCAAGGTCATGATCGGGATGCTCATTGTTCAGGATCTGGCGGTCGTCCCGATGATGATTATTCTCCCCGAACTGAACGACCCAGTGCTCGGACTGCCCAAACTCGGATTCGCCGCGCTCAAGGCCGCCGGTTTCATCGGAGGGATGATTCTCCTCGGCACCCGCCTCCTGCCATGGCTCATGGCTCGTATTGCCCGGCTGGGATCGCGGGAGCTGTTCCTGCTCGCCATCGCGGCCATCGGTCTCGGAGTCGGCTACCTGACCTATCTCGCCGGGCTATCCTTTGCCTTTGGCGCATTTGTCGCGGGTATGGTCCTGAGTGAATCGGAATACGGTCATCAGGCCCTCAGTGATATCATTCCGTTGCGAGATATCTTCGGGCTGTTGTTCTTCTCGTCGGTCGGCATGTTGTTCGACCCCAATTTTCTGGTCGAGAATTCGCTTGATGTGCTCTGGCTTCTGGCCATTGTCTGCGTTGGAAAAGGACTCATTTTCGCCATGGTCGCGTCCGTCTTCAAATACCGAAATGTCGTCCCGCTGGCCGTTGGACTGGGACTATTTCAGGTGGGTGAATTCTCGTTTGTCCTCGCCCGACTCGGCCTGTCCACCGGGTCCATCGATGCGACCCTGTATTCGCTGGTCCTGACCGTCACCATCCTGTCCATGGTCCTGACCCCGTTCGTTTCCGGCCAGACCGCCCGACTCTACGCCTTGAAGAAACGGTGGTTTCGCCATGAAGCACTGGAATCAAGCCACCTTCCCCCAAAAGGATTACATGAGCACATCGTGATTTTGGGCAGTGGTCGTATCGGCCAGCAGGTCGCTCACATTTTCAAACGGTTACAGACCCCGTTTGTGTTGGTCGAACTGGACCACCGACGGTTCGAAGCAGCAAAAAAAGATTCACTCCCCGCAATCTATGGCGATGGGAGTCAGGAAATCGTGCTGGATGCCGCCCATATCCGAACCGCCAAGCTCCTGCTGATCACCGTCCCCAACCTCGTCACCACCGGGTCCATTGTCCACAATGCCAAAAGACTCAATCCCGACATTGACATCATTGCCCGATCGTCAAGCACCGAGAACATCAATACCATCAAGCAACTCGGGATTTCCGAAGCGGTCCTGCCCGAATTTGAAGCCAGTCTGGAAATGGCCCGACAATCCCTGCTGCATTTCCATCTTTCCCCAATGGACATTCATCGCCACACGGAAAAGATTCGACAGGAACTGTACTCGACATGGTGCGATTCTGCCGACCAATACCGAGAGTTATCCCAGTTCCGCACCGCCGAGCATCAATTCGACCTGCAATGGCTCGACCTTGCCGAACACAGCCCGTGGGCGCACAAATCCATCGCTGATAACAACATCCGTCGAAAGACCGGCGCATCCATTGTCGGGCTGGTTCACAACGGCGAACTGCTCACCAACCCGGACGCCCGACACATTCTTGTGCCCGGAGACAGACTTGCCATCATCGGCAATGACGAGGCCAGACAACAGTGTGTGCGTCAATCCGCACCACCAAGCCAGTCTGAAGCCGCGTCATCCGTTGCATGACAGACTCGTCATCCCCCTCCTTTAGCTGATAAACAGACCTGGAACGGCCGCAAAGGAACCCTTTGCGGCCGTTTGTTCACCACACCCGATGGAGGTCTATATTTTGATGGGGGGCATCATACGGATGTGGAGGCTAGGGGGTTGAGAGGTTTTCGACTTCCCGCAAAGGCGAGGATCAATCCGAGCATGATCCCGAGAAAGGCCGCGAACAGGACCTGAAATTCCCCGGGCAGCATGAAGGTGACGGTGTGTGCGGGAATCCAGAAAAACGGAATGGTCTTCTTGAAAACGAAATGCCACATCACGGACCAGTCGAGTTGTTTCAAGAGCATCGCGATATCAATGGAGCTGAAAAAACCGCCCAAGGTGCCATTGGTCCGGGTAATATGCATGTCCGTGATCTTGTGAATGGTCATCATCACGGGTGCGAAAAGCAGGTTCAACGCCGTACTGACCATGAACGCACTCATCACGGTTGCCACAAGAGATGTCCCGGTCCCGGAAAACCCGACGTGTGCCAACAACACCGGAACGCCAGTCGTGAAAATGGTAAAGGCACTCTTGATGAGCATACCCAAAACACCCCAGACAAGCATCCGGGGGACCACCCCGAATCCCGGACGGGAATAGACACCGGCCACGATACGCAAGGCCAGACATTCTCCAAAGGTGGCAAGGATCGCGAACTTGACGAAGCTCATGAAAAATCCATGGGCCACACTCACCGATTTGAAGGTGGCAAAGGCACCGGGAACCAGCATGAAAAAACCAAGGACCACGGCAATGACGACAAGGACAGCACAATCTGATCGTTTCATTGTTCTCTATGTGTTGAAGACTTTCACAAAAAGGGGCGGACGGTCCGACCATCCACCCCGAAACATCACGCCTGCGCCGTCTGGCGGAGCACGTCCGCATACAATCGGCTTTCAATGAATTTCGCCAGACAAGCCACGGCTCGATCACAGACCGGGAAAACCAGTACGCCGTTGGCGTTCAGGGTCCGGCGCATGGGGTCGAACATCTCGCCCCCGTCCACCACACCGACCAAAGGCTTATCCATGGTCTTGTTCGTCTCGATGATCATATTGACCACACTGGCATCGGATTCCATGGGGAATGCCTCAGAACCCGGCAGGGTCTTGGTGGTCGGTCCCAACGGTCCCAACCCGATCACCACGGCGTCCACATTCTCGTCAGCAGCCAGAATTTTCACCATATCCACGTGGGTCTGATCGTTTGCCCCGGCATTGATATCCAACGGATTGTGAACCGACACCAGTGAATCCAACCGCTCGGCCTTGAGCACTTCACCGATCCGTTCTCGGGATTGCGGAGAAAACGATGCCAAGGACATCTTGTAGTCATCGGATTGAATCGAATCGGCAATACCCACGGCTTCGAATCCGCATCCACTGACAGCGGCCAGCCGATTGCCGGTCACTTTCTTGTCGGCCATGGTCTCGGCCATCAGGAAAAGATCCTGAAATTCCGTAAAGGTCTGTGCAACAATGGCTCCAGCCTGACGCACACAGGATTCGCAGACCATATAGTCCCCGGCAAGGGAAGCGGTATGGCCGCTGGTGGCGTCTTTGCCTTCCGGGGTCCGACCTGCCTTGTAAAAAACCACGTCCTTACCGGCCAGGACGGCCTCACGAACGGCGGTACAGAATTCGAGTCCATCAAGATCGTTGAACCCTTCCGCATAGATGGCGATAACATCGACTTCATCAGAATTCTTGAAGTACTTCATCATGTCGCCCAAGGTAAGATCTGTCTGGTTGCCCATGGACAGCATGTACGCGGGATTCAGGGCCGGAGTCTGGCTCAACCGATGGACCATGAATGCGCCACTCTGACTGATAAGCGCAGCCCGACGATACTCCGTGGTCTTGGCGCGAGGGAATTTCTCGTCCGGGATGAACCAGGTGTCATATTTTCCCGGCCTGGAAATAACCCCCATGCAATTGGCACCGATGAAGATGGGTCCGCCGTCGTCCGTGCCGTGGGCCTCGTCAATGGCGGCCATGACCCGGGCCGCATCTTCCTTGCTGTCCGCGGTTTCACCGAGTCCGCCGGGAATCAGCATCACGGATTGTGCAACATCGAGCCGCACCACATCATTGACCAACGCGGGCACATGCTTTGCGGCCACGCCAACCACAAACAGGTCCATCTTTTCCGGCAGGGATTCAAGATTCGGGAAGCACTTCACCCCGTCGATACTGTCAACGCCATCGCGCAGGATGAAAACATCTTCCCTGGCCATCCCGCTCTCAAGCATGTTGTGCAGGATGGTTCGTGCAAAATTCTGCCGTGTTGCCGACACGCCGATAATCCCGACCTTTTTCGGATGCAGCATGTTTCGAATCTTTACCACGGGCCGCGCATTCTTTCGCGTTCCCGGCAGGGAGAACCGACACATCCCATCCAGAGGGACCATCAGGAAGTTGGTGAAGGCATACGGGTTGATCTCCATTTCCTCGATAATGAAATCCGCTTCCGGATTCGTGGACGAAAATTTCCGTCCCATTTCGAGAAAGGAGTTGAAACATTCAATGAGTTGTTCGTCCGTGACCACCCGTCGCTGTCCACGGGTCAGGCCCGCGAGCTTGCGATAGGAAATGGTTTTCTTGAACATGGCGAAAAAGGCCTCGCCATCCACCAGTTCACAGGACGCCGCAACAATGGCCTGTCCCTTTCTGAACCGTTTGGCATACAGCTCGGTATCGGTACCACCCAATCCGGCACTGAGAATCATCCCGAACTCCCGGGTGTTACGCAGGCCAACAATCAGCTCGTTGCCAAAGGAACTGGAGTCCGGCGGCATGAATTGCACCAGCAAAACGCCCTTGATATCGCCACTGATGGCGGCGATCAATTCCTGACCGGACAGACCGCGATACTTGGCAGGTGCGAGGCTAACGTTCCGCTCGATTTCAGCCGCATAGTTTTCAGGGACTTCGTACTGTATCTTTCGAATGGCCGACCGGATGGCGTTGGGTTCCTTTTTCACGATCCGCACACCGCCGACTTCAGTCTTGTGGATAATGGTCGGCGACACGATCTTGAGAACGACTTTTTCACCGGGCAAGGCAAGCAACTCGTCATCTGACGACCGCGCACCACGGGGCACGAGAATACTCTTTGGCGGCGTTTCCGCCCCGGAACGACTCAACAAATTGTACACTTCGTATTCGAAAAGCCGATCTCGGCCTTCTTCCTGCGCCGCCCGAAAAATCTCGGATATGGCGTCAAACTGTATGGTAACCGCATCATGTGAACTTTGGGTATGCGATTCTGTCGGCAGCACGTTCATTGAAAGATCCTTGTTATACTGAATTATCAAAAAGCCCGACAGGGACACGGACATCCCAAAAGGTGTGCCCCTGTCGAGTTTGTTTGGCTAAAGGAGTTTTTTCCCTGCATTGAAAGCAGCGTAGTTCGCGTTCCAGATCGCGGGCTTGGGGCTGACATTCTTGAGGGCCTGGAACCAGAATTCCTCGGGGAAGGCATCAAATGGAGACAGGGTGCTCAATGCGCCCATCATGACGACATTTGCGATGCGACCAGTCGCGTCACCCAATTCCAAAGCGGCCTTGAGCACATCGACAATAACGACATTATACCCTGCCAGCGCATCGGTGATCGCTTCGGTTGACGGATACATGGCCTCGTCCACACCATGCGGAAGCACCTCTGTATCGGCCAGCAAAACCATGCCGCCGGGACGGAGCGTGTTCAAAAAGCCGGGCCGGAGCACTTCACTTTTTTCCATGCTGACCAGACAATCGGCCGTACCGGGCAACAAGGTCGGTGAAATGGCTGCTCCACAACTGAAGGTGGACACCACCGGACCGCCCATCTGGGCCATGCCGTGGGTCTCGCCCTTGACCACGTTGGTGTCATCATATCCGGCCAAAAACGCCAGTTGCGTCAACACGCGACCAAAGAAAAGGTTGCCCTGACCGCCGACACCACGAATGGCGACAGCGAGACGTTCCGGAAGTGAAAGCGCACTCTTTTCCGGCAGGATCAATGTCTCGGGTGCATCCGGCAGCGTGACGCGGGCCGAGGTTTCGGTCTCGGATGGTTCGGCCACGGAGATGGCCTTGACCGGACACATCTGGGCACAGGCAGCGGCCTGGCTCACACAGCCGGTACACAAATTATTGAACGACGGCAGTCCGTCCTTGTCCGCCTGAATGCCCGGACAGATCTGACACAATCCACACCGTTTGCAGATATCCGCATTCACGGTCATCTTTGTTCCGTAGGCAGATTTTGGGACCTTGCGGATGCACGATCCCGTGACCACGAGCGTCGTGAATTCGCCTTTCTCCGCATTGGCCAGAGCCTCGGTCAAACCGCGCCGAATGGCCTTGCGATCATATCCACTCGCTTCGATGACCTGTGCGCCATGCGCGGCCAGTGTCTTCTGAAGATCAAAGGAATTCTCATGCCCGGCAAGGTTCACAGGTGAAGTCGGCCCAGGCTGACCGCCTGTCATGGCCGTCCAGTTGTTATCGAGAATGACCTTGACGCCCGGGACATTCCTGAACAGCGTGTTCCTGGTCGCGTCCAACCCGCTATGACACTCCGTGCCATCTCCCAACACACTGATGCACTTGGCGGCCTTGTCGGGATTGGCAAGGACGTATCCCATCCGGTTGCCTTCGCTGGCCCCCATGGCCAAGCCCGTGTCAACCGCATCCATGAAATGAAGCAGGGTATTACAGCCGATATCACCGAAACTGGCTTCGATTTCCCCTTTCTTCTTCATCTGACGAACGGTTTCGCCAAACAGCCGATACGGACATCCGGCACAGATCATGGGTGGCCGTTTGAGCGGCTCCACGCCGTGAACGAGAGTTTCTTCCAAAGGATATCCCAACAGTGCGGACACCGATGCAGGGTCCCACTCGGTACGAGTATCTGTTTCCGCCTTGCCCACAACGGCCAGCCCCTCGCGCTCGATGGCTTCCTGAAGGTACCGATATCCGTCTTCGACCACGTACACCGGCCCGTCAATGGCCGCATGAAATTCTCGAATCCGCTCCATGGGCAATGGCACGGTCAATCCGAGCGACAGGATATCGAAATCCTTGCCCAAAGACTGTCGCACTTCCCGAACCATGATGTCGCCTGCGCCACAGGTAATGATACCGACTTTTCCGGCACCCTTTTCCCAGACATTCAACGGGCTTTGTTCGGCCATGGTTTTCAGGGCGGGCCACCGCTCGGTCACCACCAGATCATAATTCTTGCGGGCAACCACCGGCAACGTATTGAATTCGCTAAGCGGAACCGTCACCGCGGCGCGCTCACGGGTCTTCTGCTCCGTCAAACGAACCAGCCCTTCACTGTGACACAAGGTGCCACTGACAAGAATCACGCAGGGGGTTCTGTACTCACGGCTGATATTGGCAGCGATTTCACTGGCGATGTGCAATTCCTGATGGTTGCGCGGCTCAAAAACAGGGATGAACGAACTCCGAATCAAGGGCCGGGGGTCAACAAGATGCTGGGTCGAACTGGGGGTGAAATCGGCGGCCACGTAGTAAACCAACGCGCCACGCTCCTCCGTGAAAAAAGCCGAACTCGTCAGCAAGTCACCCGCCTGAAACAACCCCGGAATCTTCATGGTGACAACACAGTCGTTGCCAGCCATGGAATGACCATGGGCAACGGCCACCGCTGTCGCCTCGCTCACGGACCAGCCCACTTCAATCAGATCCTGAACATTGCTCAATCCCTTGTCGATGACCTCGGTACTCGGTGTTCCGGGATATCCGTCCACCGCATGAATACCGGACCGCACACATCCCACCGCAAAGGCGATGTTCCCCTGGAGGACAGTGGCTTTACCGGCTTCACTGGTGCACAATTTCTTGATTGGATTCATTCTTTTGGTCTCCTGATGGTTTATCGTGCTCTTGGGGGATCGCCATGGTCATCCCCATCACAAGTGCATGGAGCTGTATTATATAAAGTCAGACTTTATGTCAACGCACTCTTCTATTTTTTAGTACCAATTTAAACATTGAAATATTTGCTCTTTTTAATATATTCAATCTTTCTAGTTCGGACAAATATCCTTTGTGAGAACTTTTTACTCATATAAAAAGTTAAAAGAACAGACATAAAGGCCAACGAATCGACAGCGGCCGATATATACGGTATTGTCGATAAAATTCAGTTAAAAAAGGACGTCTCATGGGTGGCAAGCCGAAGAAAGACACATCTCACCGGAATCAAGGCCGATGCGAAGATGTCGTTGCGACCATCAAACGCGAAATTCTCCTCAAACAGTATGTGCCGGGCGACGCCTTGCTCCGCGAGGAGTTGCTCGCCAAACGGTACGGTGTCAGCCGGACCATGGTCCGAGAAGCCCTCGGGGTGTTGAAAACCCAGGGGTATCTGGAATCCAAACGGGGCAAAAGCGGCGGGACATTTGTCAAGAACATCATCGAATCCAGTGCGATGGGGAACCTTTTTGGCGACCTGATACTCATGGGTTCCATGAGTATCAACGACCTGCTTGCGGCCCGGTTGCTCATTGAGCCTGAAGGATGCCGTCTGGCAGCCATGAATGCCTCGCCCCGCGACTTGCAAAAACTTGAAGACATCATTCAACTCGTCTCCACCGAAAGCGACGAGATCAAGAAAACCGAAGCGAACGTCAAATTTCACATCCAGATCGGCAAACTCAGCGGCAATCCCTTTTATGAGATGTCGATCCGCAGTTTCATGAGCTTCACAACAATGTTTACCCAAAAACTCGGGTCGGCTGCCGTCAAGATTCACAATGATTCTGACCACCAAAAGATTCTGGACGCATTGAAGGCCCGTGATCCTCAGCTTGTCTATGAAGTCATGTACGTCCACGTCTCGGGTATGAAGGAAAACATGGTGTCCATGGAAAAAATGCTTCGTGACGCCCATCTCGGTTAACCACTTGATTTTCGACAAAGCAAAGGCTGACGCACCCCGTGCGCCAGCCTTTTTTTCAGTATAAAAGCCCACCGTATCCTGGTGTCAACAAACACGATTTTCCTGGTTCGATCATGAATTACACCGCAGAATCATCGACAATCAGCACGATCAGCTTGACTGGCCCGTGAATACCGACACGCAGGGTGTTTTCAATATCAGCCGATTTGGACGGTCCCGAAATGAGGACCGCATTCCGAGGCCGTCTTTCCACCCAGTCGAATTTCTCAACCGCTGCGGAAAACGACGGATATATTTCTGAAGTCCGCACGGCTGCGATGTACACCGGAGGCACCAGAGACAGAAGCCTCGGCTCCACCTTATCCGGCCACAACAGCACGGCGGCTTCGTCCGCGATACCCGCTTTGACACTGGTAATCGAGGCCTTGGCCGTGGCGAACAGGATGTCCTTGCTGTCGGGATTCTCATTGTCCCAATACAACAATTCGGCGTCATCATCGCCCCATTCCTCAGCGATTTTCTGCCCGATCCATGTGGTCGGTGCCTGAATCAGATTCTCCAACGAATGGTCCTGCAAAACAGCACGGACCGTGGGAATAACATCCTTGAGCGAACACCGAAGCACGGTGCTCCAGGTCGCTTCCATTCTTTCGGCAAATTCGTCCACCACCTCGGCGTGGGACCGTTTTCCTTTTTCAGATTCGGGAAACCACGGCTCGACAGGCTCGGGATAGGCACTATTTTTCCCGGCTCTCAACCGTGAAAGAATCGCTGTGCGCGCATTACTTGCCATTGTCTTCCTCCTTGAGCAAATCGAGCATTCCTTTTGAGGCGAATTCGGGACGGACACGGCTGTCTGTCCACGCCTTGAGCGGGCCCCATGCGGGCATGACCTGCCCGGTGTGGGCAAAGGTCTTCCGGGTCATGGACCGCAGACCGCCAGACGTCATGACCTTGGCCCAGAAACTCCAGGCTGCGGTTTCATTGAACGTCCGGTTGGTTCCATGCCCCTGCACGACCCCGGCCTTGTCAACGCCTTCAACCCGCAACCGACGAACAATGTCAGGAATGGGAATCATCACGGGACAAACTTCGCTACAGGCACCGCACAAAGACGATGCGGCCGCCATATATCCATGTTTATCCAGCCCATTGAGCTGGGGCATGATCATGGTCCCGATGGGACCGGGATAAGTGGCATCATAGGCATGACCACCAATCCGTTTGAAAATGGGACAATGGTTGATGCAGGCTCCACACCGCAGACATTGCAGACTCTGCCGCAATTCCGGGTCTTTGTGGATATTGGATCGTCCGTTGTCCAACAACACCAGATGGACCTGTTCAGGCCCTTCGGGATGCCCCTCGGAGCGGGGACCACTGACCATGTTGAAATAGGTGCTGATACGCTGGCCCGTGGCCGAACCAACAAGCATCCGCAGGGCGAGCGGCAAATCAACCATCCGCTCCACGACTTTTTCAATGCCGGTGATGGCGATATGCACCTTGGGAACAGACGCGCACATCCGGGCGTTCCCCTCATTTTCAACCACGGAAATGGTGCCGGTTTCCGCCACCGCGAAATTGACACCAGTCACGCCCACGTCAGCCGTTCGGAACCGTTCCCGCAGATACTTGCGCGCCTCGGCCTGAAGGATGTCCGGGTCACTGGTATATTCAGTGCCCAAATTATCCGTAAACGCCTCGCCAACCTGCTCCTTGGTCACATGCAGGGCCGGAGCAATGATGTGAAATGGCGGTTCTTTCCTGAGCTGAATGATGAATTCACCCAAATCAGTTTCCATGGGCACACAGTCATGTTTTTCCAGATAGTCATTGAGGTGGATTTCCTCGGTGACCATGGACTTGCTCTTGACCAACGTCCGACCATTCACGCTCTGCATGATCTTCAGGACAATGGCACTGGCCTCTTCGCCGGTTTCCGCCCAATGCACCTGAACACCGTTTGCCGTACACTCCTTTTCCAGTCGTTCCAGCACGTCTGGCAATCGGCCCACAACACGCTGTTTGATATCCCGAATACATTCGCGCATGGCTTCGGTCTTGTCGGAATCCGTGAACAGACTGGCCCGGCCTCGCCGGAAATTGCCCATGACAAATTCGAGATGACCGCGTTGCGCCTTGTTCGACAGGGCCTTTTTCACATTGGCGGTGAAGTGGTCGTTACCCATTGATCCGCTCCCAGATGAAGTCGGCAATGTGGACCCCTTTCACGGGTGAATTCTTTTTCTTCAAATGCCCGGCAATATTCATCAGACATCCACAGTCGCCCACAATAAAGAGATCGACGCCGGTTTTCTCGATGTACATGGCCTTGTCCCGAACCATGGCCTCGGACAACTCCGGCTCCTTGACCGAAAAAGTCCCACCAAAGCCGCAACATTCATGCTCATTTTCCAAAGGAACGAGAGTCACATTTTCAAGTTGCTCCAGCAGCGCCTTGGAGTCTTCCACACAGTGCATTTCCCGTTCAGCGTGACAGGACGAATGCCATGTCACGCGTTTGGGTGCGCCCTTGTCTTCATACTGAACCTTCAGCGTCGCATTGAGGTATTGCGTTAATTCGTGGATCCGCTTGGAGAACCGGCAGACCATGCCATACTCCGGCCGTCCCTCGAACAACCGGGGGTAATGGTACCGCATCATGGCCGCACACGATCCCGAAGGAACGATAATCGGATGCTCGTTGTCCTTGAAGACTTCAACCTGATGCAGGGCGACCTTGCGGGTCTGGTCCATGTAGCCGGAGTTGTAGGCTGGCTGACCGCAACAGCTCTGATCCTCGGGATACACCACATCCAGCCCTTCGCGACGAAGGAGTTTGATACCGGCCATACCGTATTCGGGATAACACATGTCAACAAGGCAGGTGCCGAAATAATTGACGATTCCCGATGTATTGCTTGAACTCATGATTGCCTACCTTTCCGCCTTGGCTGCGGCCATGCTGTACGCATCGCTTGCCTCGGCCTTCCAAAGGCCCACGCCCCTGAGAATGACGGGCAGGCAGATAACAATCAATGCCATCCAGCCGACAGCACCGAATCCGGTGGCCACCAGCGGAATCAGTCCGAACTGAGCCACGCCCCAACAGACGATGAGCAACAGCAAGGAAGCGAGAATGGAATGTTTCCGATTGTTCTCGGCCTTTTGCGCTTCGTTCATGTTCCGGCCAAACAGAATGACCAAACGGTTTGCGACACCAAAGATAAGGGACACGCCCGTGGACACGGATGCCACGATCAAGGTGATGGACAAGACGATCGGCATGATCTGTCCGCCGATGCCTTTCTGAACAACGAACAGTGACGGCACAACCTGCGTCAATGAGCCTTCGTCATAGAAAGAGATAATACCGAAATAGGCCAGATACAGAATACCCGCATTGAGAAGGAACCCGACAAACGCGGCTTTCTTCAAATCTTTGGTATCCGGACAGGCCTTGGCGTGCACGATATATGCGCCGATGGCACAGCCCTGCAATCCACCGTATTTCAATCCCCACCACAGGGCTTCCCATACGGAGGTATCCGAACTGGCAGCAGATGTCGCGTCATGAATCGTTTTGAGGTTCGCCATAATCTTCGGAAAAAAGGCGATGATATTCGGGACATACACACCCAACAGACAGATCATCATGAAAATGGAAATAACAGTGGCAACCTTGCGCACCAGGTCCGCACCAAAAATGGTCAACAGGAAAATGACCAGACCGATAACAACCGTATTAAGGAGAAAGTTTGTTCCGAGCATCGCCTCCAAGGTGGACCCACTGGTCGCAAAAGCCACAGCCGTCGCCAAAATCATCGTCACATTCAACACCACCGAATGAATGGGACTCATGATTTTTTCAAACGGGTAGTAAATCCGTTT
Organism: Pseudodesulfovibrio sp. JC047; assembly: GCF_010468615.1. Lineage (NCBI taxonomy): Bacteria > Pseudomonadati > Thermodesulfobacteriota > Desulfovibrionia > Desulfovibrionales > Desulfovibrionaceae > Pseudodesulfovibrio > Pseudodesulfovibrio sp. JC047. The sequence goes on from NZ_WUEH01000002.1 coordinate 174,795, forward strand.
GGCCCATGAAGCATAGTCATACGTGTTATATTTAACCGCCAGAACCCAGCCGAAATACAATGTAAGCCCCGTTGTGGCCATCGCGACTGCGGGCATGAAAACTGCCGTCCAATGATGCCGGATGAAGAAATCGACCGGCTGACGACCAGAGGCAAACCCACCGCCGAAATGAACGCTAAACCATACAAACGCAAGACTGAAATACGTCAAGTTTCGTTTGCTCATAACTGAAAACTCCATTTTTTAAACACGGTTAAATACCACTCAGTTACTTTTTCATGGACTTGGACGCCGACAATTTAGGCCTAAATTGCATCTCCTGTAGCGGTATAGCTGTACAAAAGACGGACTTTTAATACGACCATTACAAAATTGTGTCAATACGATTATGACATTTTTGCGACATAACCACGCTGACCCATTTTTTTGTTATAGCGTAACTAACAAACATGATTAGTTTAAATTAAAAATAGAACGCGCTCGATATTCAGTTCTATAAGGTCATACAATAAGATTTTATCAGCATCAAAACTGCGAAATCTCATGAAAATTTAGGGAAATGAAAAGAAAGCATAGTGTTAAATTCCGAATTAAACCGGTATTATACATGTCATTCGATATTTCTTACACGCTAAAAATGAAAACATCATACATATTAGAATACGCTAACACTTTGAAATATTGTGACTAGATTAAAAAGAAAAGAGGAAAGACTGCACGCCTTTCCTCTCGCATCAAGAAAGACACCCCGTCTTCTTGAATCAAAAGAGCATAATACGATTTAAACACACGCATTGTACCTGCTTTCGTCTTTTCTCTTGAGAAGAAGGACAACGCTTCGCACGACAAAATCCGCCGAAGGGGAAAACCGTATTTCTCAATAACTCCAGATATTCAACATGAATACATTATCAATGTTATTTGAAATGCCCACATCTTCTCCCCTCGGCACTGTGACACAAGCACGCTGTCCCATAAAAAAATATATAATAGGACTAAAAGGTCAAATATCGTATCCATCTAAAAAATATGAACTTCAAGGGAGCATCTTATGGCATTTAAGGATTTTTCACTTCGGATTAAAATCGGAGGAAGCGTCTGTCTCGCTGTTTCGCTCATCCTCCTTGTTTACGCAGGTATCGTTGTTTCAAAAACAGAATCGATTTCCATTAATTCTGCCAAACAAATAGCCAATGAAATGGCAAACCGGTACGGCAATCAAGTCAAAAACAACATTGAAAGAGCCCTCGATGCCGCCGTGACCACTGCTGCGACCTATGAAGGGCTGGTCACCAACAAACGTCTTGTTGACCGAAAGGTCATCGATGAGATGCAAAAGAGCGTGCTTCGATCCGAGCCCTCTTTCTATGGTATTCAATCCTGTTTCGAACCCAACGCGCTTGATGGCCGAGACGCTGAATTTCACGCCACAGGCGACCCGCAATGGGAACACATGGGCGGCGCATACGGGAACTATTGGTGGGAAGAGTCCGGCACTCTCAAGGTGACGAACCTGACCAAATACGACTACCCCAACACGCGTATCTGGTATCAAGGCCCACGGGACAAAAACGGTCCATACCTCACCGAACCATATTATTCGGATGTTTCCAAAACCGAAATTGCGACCATCAGCGTTCCGGTCAAGGACAACGGAAAATTCATCGGGATCGTCGGTATTGACGTGGGTTTGGGAGCCTTTCAACAGATGGTGGATGGCATTCACCCCATGGGAAGCGGCTATGCATTCATCCTCTCCAACCAAGGGCACTGCGTGGCCCACCCTGACAGCTCGGTCGTGGGCAAGAACTTTACCGAAGCATTTCCCCGGGAATTGAAAAGCACTATCCTCAACACCCTGGAACAGGGAAAGACATTTGAAGAATTCGTGGTTTCTCCCCTAGACAACACCGAATATCTGTTCGTGTTTCAACCGGTTCTGCTCAAGGGGACAGGAACCCCGTGGTCCATCGGCATCGCCATTCCCAGAGACACCATCTATGCGGACGCCAACGCATTCGTCTACCTGAGCATCTTTTTGGCCATCGGAGCGATTGTCCTGGTCATTATCCTGGTGCTTCTGATCGTCAAAAATATTACCGGCACACTGAATAAAGTCATTACCTTCGCCAAAAGAATCGCGGACGGCAATCTCATGGCCCATCTCGATATCAACCAGAAAGACGAGATCGGCATCATGGCTTCGACGCTCACGGATATGGGCGCGAACCTCAGAGCCGTTGTCGGAGACGTGCGCACAGTGACAGGCAACGTGGCCTCCGGTTCGGAAGAGCTTTCCTCCACCTCAGTCTCCTTGTCTCAGGGCGCGACTGAACAGGCTGCGTCCATTGAAGAAATCTCGTCCAGCATGGAAGAAATGGCCTCGAACATCAGCCAGAACGCAGAAAATTCCGCAAAAACGCAAAACCTTGCCCACGGTGCTGCCGTCCAGGCCGAAGAGGGTGGAGAAGCCGTGGCCGGTGCGGTCACCGCCATGCGCAAAATCGCTGACAAGATCAATATCATTGAAGAAATAGCCCGACAAACCAACTTGTTGGCCCTGAACGCCGCCATTGAAGCCGCGCGTGCTGGTGAACACGGCAAGGGATTTGCCGTTGTCGCCGCAGAAGTCAGGAAACTGGCGGAACGGTCCGGTGTGGCTGCGGGAGAAATCAGTCAACTCGCCGTCGAAAGCGTGGATGTCGCGGATCGGGCAGGGGAGCTGCTCAGCAAATTGGTCCCGGACATTCAGCACACGGCGGAATTGGTCGAAGACATCACCACCGCCAGCCACGAACAAAACACTGGTGCAGCGCAAATCAACGCCGCCATCCAGCAGCTCGACAGTGTGGTTCAACAAAATGCCGCGGCTTCGGAAGAAATGTCTTCGACATCGACACAACTGTCCGACCAAGCGGCACATTTGCAAGCCACGGTTGATTTCTTCAAACTCGATGAAGAGAACAGTCGCTTGACTGTCCAGGCAACCCGACCAACGGCACAGGCATTGAATCCCGCACCGTCCACTCCGAGACAGTCGGCCCATCAGGCATCAAACGGCATTGCCCTTAATATGGAAAATGACGAAGGATTTGAGCGATTCTAACGCAGCAGTGCTTGCATTGCATTCTTGAAATGGACAAAAAAAACAGGTCCCGGCACATGTCGGGACCTGTTCTTGATATCTCAATTTATGAGGATTTTTTTTCCCACTCTTCCACTTCAAAGTCTTCAGGCACTTCTTCCCAGCCGGAAAACATGGCCGCCACATGTGCGGTCACTGAATGCCCCGTGGTCGTCATATAGACATGAATGATCAGGAAGATGAGAAGGGCAAAGCCCCCGATCAGGTGCAACACAGCCACCACCCGAAGAGAAAGGAAACTCAAGCCCCAGTCAGCCCAATTATTATATCCCCAATACAGAAAGCCAGTCACCATCTGGAACGGCAACAAAATGGCGGTCAGGCCAAGATAGGTCAACCGTTGCATGGGGTTGTGTTTGGCACTCAGGGACTTGTGAACGGGATGATCTTCTCCTTTGAATATGCCGGAACTGTAATATCGTACCACTTCGAAAAGCTTTTTGGTGGTCGGGATATACTGTTTGTATTCGTGCGTGACAAACATCCAGAAAACAAAGAAAAAGAACATGCCAAGCCACAACAGCCCCACGGTATTGTGCAGGTCGACCGCCCCCATGAACCCCAACAACTCAAAGGAGCCGTGGATTTCAAATCCTGTTAACAAAAGCAGAATGATCGTGACAGCCTGAAACCAATGCCAAAACCGTTCGAACTTGGAATACAGATATATTTTTTTCATGGATTTTTGATGCATGGCTTACCTCTCTTTCCTTTTGAGCCCTGAAGTAAAGCGCATGACGCCATGAACCACGACCGCAAACAATGCGATACCAACGCCAAACCATCCCATGGAATCCACAATTCGTGTCGTGTCCCGACCCGGCAGATACACCCCTGAAAGGGTTGCAAGCCGACCATCAGGGGCATGACACTGCATACATTTGAGCGCGTGTTCCCGAGGCGCGACCATATGCGTGGTGGGGAAGGCATACGCTGTTTCAACAAACCCGAATTCGCCGCTGTACTGCTGCCCCGCGTATTTCATGCCGACCTCAATGGCTTTCTCCCAGTCAAACCCTTTCCAATAGGCAGTCTTGTCCGTCTTATCAAAAGGATAGAGATGCGGAATCACCATGGTCTTGTTGATCTTGTCATAGGGTGAGATGGCCCGATGGACCTTGAACGGCATGATTCGAGAATCCGGGTCGTTCAAATCGCCTTTGGGCCGATTCAACCACACCGCTCCCGAAGGATCAATGGCGTCTTCGGTCGTGACATGATCCATTGTTCCATCAAACCAATAATATTCTGGAACCACGTCCTTTTCCCAAACAAATTCCCCTTTTTTCTTGAGAAAAATGGGTTTTCCCGCAGGTCCGATGACCTTGGACTTGCCACCGACCAGCCGACCGGCTCTGGACCAATCCCACCACATCTTGGTGGACTGCGCACGGGCGAATTCAGGAATGTGACACGCCTGACAGGCCACCCTGTCGGTGTGGTCATTGAGTTTGGAATACATACCCCCGCTCATGTGTGGCTGATCGCCATGGCAAGATTCACACATGATCTTGTCTCCAAGGTCATCCTGAAGCAGACTCTTGCGCTCAACGGCAGCCGGTTTTTCATAAATTCGCCCGGCAATATGGTGATTACGCGTGGTGTGACATCGGGTACACGCAAAATCCTGCCCCCCGGATCCCCTTGTGCCCATATGAACGTCGAGTGTCTTGTCTGGATTCACCAATGATGAATCCAGATCTCCATGTTTAACGGCATCTGCCCCACCGCCGAAGAAATGGCAGGTGCCACAATTTTTCCGTGTCGGTCGCCCAACAGACTGAGCCACCAACGACCAATCTGGGGCAAAATAGGTTTTCCCATTTGATTTGAACACCACCCCTTTCTGTTCACCTGGATGCAGCGGGTCCGCGACATATTTCGCAGGGTAGCCAGCGCCAGCCGGAAACTTCTTGTACGTTCCCGTGCGTTCATGACACACGAGACAGTCAACTTTTTCCTGTGACGAGAAATCAAAATGGATGTCCTTCCAACCATACCCGGCATGACATGATGTGCAACGAGCCTCGTTGCTTGCCGTGTTAATTCAGAAATTGTTGACGGAAATGCCCCCTTTTCCGAATTTGGCAGGATTGCCGGCCTCATCCTTGTCGCGCCATGTCCAGTGGATTGTTTCATGAAACTGCAACGCGGCCAGGTTGTGACATCCGAGACACGCCTTGGTCACCGCTTCAGGTTGCATGGTCTTCTGGGCTTCCGAGTCAAATCGCAATTGCGCAAACTGACTGTGATCCGCCGTGATCGTCTGTGTCAGCGGTTTTGCCTTGGTCGCCTGAATAGCCAACTTTCTGCCAGGAGCATTCTCATGATCCACTGCGGCCCACCCAACTCCAACATGCACCACCACAAGCAACACTGCCAGGGCCATCAACAGCAGTCGCCGATTCCGAGTAATCATGGATAACCTCCTGTTACTCTCTCCCGCCATTTCCCAACGGTCTCACGAGCCCCAAAAGATACTCGTTTACCTATATGTGCATGTTTTCACGAAGAATGTCCATGAATCGAATTATTTTTACGGTCATTTGGTACTATTTGTATGAAAACGGGGTATTATATCCACATTCTATCCCTTAAGAGGGGGAGAAACCATGTTTTCGACCACGGCCTGGGGAAACCCGAAAATCCGTGAGGTAAACCGCACGTACCAGGCGGCGGACTGCACCTGTATGACATAGGCCAAAGCCAGGACCAGAGCGGCATCCGAGCCTTTTTGGCCAAATGCATTCAGGGCGATGGCAAGGGCAATGGACAGGTTGCGCATGACCGACCCATAGACCAGGGCGATAGCGTCATCTCGTGACAAAAAGAACTTACCTATAACAGTACTCAATACAAAATTCACCGAATAGATCAAAATAAGCGGTACGAGTATATCGAACAAGACTTCCGGGGCCGAGACAATGGTGCGTGCTTTGAGAGCCAGAGCCACAAACACGATCCCAAGAACACCAAGGGTGGAAATCGGAGGGAACTTTGGTCCCACCTTTTTTTGAAAAACAGTCTGCCCATATCGTTTGACCAAGGCCCGTTGGGTCACAAATCCCAAAAACATGGGCAAAAATACGATCAGCACAATCTGTTTGAAAACGGCCAGAATCTCTATGGACAGTGTTTCTCCCATGAGTGCCTGCACATACACAGGGGTTGCCAACGAGCCACACACCAGCCCGATAACGGTCATCTTGATGGCGGCAGACATGTTTCCCTTGGCAAACCCGGTCCAGGAAATGGTCATTCCACTGGTCGGGACCAATCCGACCAAAAGCAGTCCGAGGGCCAGGGAGGGAGCGTCTTTGAAAAAAAGGAGACCAATGCCATACGCCAAAAAAGGGACCACCCCGAAATTCAAGAGCTGTGTCAGTATTTGAGCTTTGCCATCGCCCCCCTCAAAGACCTTTTTGATCTTGAGCGTGACCATCATGGGGTACACCATGAGAAAAGTGAACGGGACGATCAGGGCTGTAAGCCAGCGCGCGTCGGCAAACAATCCATACAGAAACCCGGCCGTCATCATCACAGGGATGGCGACGACCAGATTTTTCGTTATTTTTTGAAGGATTCCAAACATGCACTATCCTCGTTTAAACGATCAATCCTGTCCGGAATCGCCCATTTCCGTTTCTCGGCATTCCGGATCGGAACAACACGGAGCCTCGCCATCGCGATACACCACCACACCACTGCGGACCGGTTCCACGATAAAGCGGCTGGCACATTCGGCACAATTGACATAAAAGGGACGATAATCTCCATGATCGGTGGTTTCCTGGCCTGCGTTGCAATACGGGCAATGAACTTGGGTACTCATGAGAACCTCCTTACAGTGTTTTGTTCTGATGTGCCTTCACCCTATCCATTCAACAGCGGTCAGCCATTGATCTCGATCAACACAACACACTTTTTTCAGGATTTCTTCATGCAGATACCCACTCTCAAGAACGCCATTCGGAATTTCCCCATATTTTCCCAACTTCAGGAGCACCAGCTCGATCGGCTGGCCTCCCACGCGGAAATCATGGAATTCCCCAAACGCTCTCTGTTTTTCAGCGAAGACAATGCAGCCCACGGACTTCATGTTCTGCTATCCGGACTGGTCAAGCTTTTCAAAATATCCGAAGACGGCAAGGAACAGACCATTTTCCTCTTTGGCCCTGGAGAACCATTCTGTCTCTGTTCGGCTTTTTCCGATGGACGACTCCCTGCCAATCTCGCGGCATTGGAAAAAAGTACCGTCCTCTTCATTCCCCCGAAGGAATTCGACGCCATGGTCCGCGAAGATCCGTCCATCCTCCTTGCCATGATGCGCGTCATGTCCAGACGGCTCAAGGAAGCCATGGACATGATCGATTCCCTCTCGCTCAAGCAGATACCCTCACGGCTCATGGCCTACTTTGAAACTCACCACACCAACGGTCTGGTTTCTCTGGATATCTCACACCGGGAACTGGCCAAGATCATCGGCATCACGCCAGAAGCCTTGTCCCGCACGCTCAAGAAGATGGTTGACCACGGTTCCATTTCCATGGACGGCACCGACTTCGTGCTCGCCGACATCCCATCCTGAAAAAACCCACTCGCCTCGTAGCCGACAAAAACACCTCACCCGTTGAGACAACGCTGAACATCATATAGAGTCATGGAAAAATGTCTGGGAGGGATCATGACACAATACCGAATCGAAACGGACAGTCTCGGCGACATCAATGTTCCGGCAGCGGCCTTGTGGGGCGCACAGACGCAACGAGCCCTTACCTTATTTCAATTCGACAAGGAACGGATGCCATCAGAGCTGATCGTTCCCTATGCCATTCTCAAAAAAGCTTGTGCCCTCGCCAATCAGGCACAAGGCCATCTCGACGCCCAAAAGACTGCACTCATCGTTCGCGTCTGTGACGAAATCATCGCCGGACAGCATCACGATATGTTCCCGCTTCCGGTCTGGATTTCAGGGTCAGGAACCCAGTACAACATGAACGTCAACGAGGTCATCGCCAACCGATGTTCACAGCTGACACACCATCCGCTCGGGTCCGCTACCCCTGTGCATCCAAACGATCACGTCAACAAAAGCCAATCGACAAACGATAACTTTCCGTCAGCCATGCATATGTCTGTCGTCATTGAAAGTTATTCAAAGCTCATTCCATCGATTCGGCTCTTGAAAGACGCATTTTCCGCCAAGGTCACCCTCTGGAAAGACATCATCAAGATTGGCCGAACCCACATGCAGGATGCGACCCCGTTGACCTTGGGACACGAATTCTCAGGATTTGAAACCATGTTGAAGGAGTCGCTCTACAGGGTCGATTCGGCACTGAATGAAGTCTATGCGCTTCCCCTTGGCGGCACGGCTGTCGGAACCGGTCTGAACACCCACGCCGGATTCGCCGAAGACGCGATCGGTCAAATTGCCGAGCTGACGGGCCAACCGTTCATTCCGGCCAGCAACACGTTTGCCCTTCAAGGAAGTCACGACGCCCTGGTCCAATTCTCCGCCACGCTCAAAACTCTGGCCGTTGCCCTCAACAAAATCGCCAACGACATCCGAATATTGGCCTGTGGACCCCGAGCGGGTATTGCAGAACTGATCCTCCCCGCCAACGAACCAGGGTCTTCCATCATGCCCGGCAAGGTGAATCCCACCCAATGCGAGGCCCTGACCATGATCGCCCTGCAAGTCATGGCCAACGACACCGCCGTCACGCTCGGCGGGACCAGTGGCGCACTTCAAATGAATGCCTACAAGCCTCTCATCATTCGCAATCTGCTCCAATCCATTCGACTCCTGACGCACGGGATGCACAGTTTTAGAAACCATCTCCTCACCGGCTTGAAGCCCGACGAGAACCGCATCAAGGCCCATTTGAATCAATCACTCATGCTCGTCACCGCCCTCACCCCAACGCTCGGCTACGACAAGGCCGCCGCCATCGCGCACCACGCCCACACAACCGGCCAAACACTCAAAGAAACCGCGCTCCAAATGGGTATCACCGAACACGACTTCGAAAAAATCGTCGTTCCACAAAATATGCTCGGACCACATGAATAACTTTTTTCGAAGAGTTGCCTCCGGCGGCTGGGGGAAAAGGAGAGACAAACCCTTTGAAAAGGGCTTTTTCTCTCCTCTTCCCCCAGACCCCCATCTCCTCTTTTTTCCTAAACTTTTTGTGTGCCTTCGGCAGGTGTGTACGTCAGCGTGATGACACGGCTGTCATGTGGAATGTGGGATGCCTCCGGCGGCCAGAGGGGAACCTCTTGGAAGAGGTTCCCCTCTGGACTCCCTTCCAGAACTTTTTATCGCGCCTTCGGCGAGGTTCCACGACATCCATTAAGTGGGATTGAAGAATGAAAAGGAAAAAGAGGGAAGAAAGTTTTGTAAAAAAAATGCAATTTTAAACAATGTTTTTTTCAAGAACCGACAGCTTCGAGCGAAGCGAGCGACAAAAAGTTTAGGAGAGTCCAGAGAACCCTTTTCAAAGGGTTCTCTGGCAGGTCCAGGACAGCGTCCTGGTCCCGCTGAAAGCGACCGCCGGTAGGGCTGGTGTCGTTGAAAGTGTGATAGAGAGGGATGAAAAGGGGGGAGAGAATCCATCGTCCTGCCATCCGGCACTGGGGAGAAGTGCTCGATTCAGGTGGCGGAGAGACTGCTTTTGGCAGTCAAGCATCATGGCTTTGCTGATTTTTCTGGAGAGAAAGAACCAGCGTGGCATTGTTGCACACACCGTGTGGAGGCAGGCGATGAACTCAGTTCGCAGTCGGATCGGTTTTGGAGAAAATCGATCCTTTGGCTGCGAGAAATAGTGATTTGGGTGATCAGACCAGTTGACTGATTCCGATGCTCATGAGAAAGGCAATACCGACCCAGAGAAACGTTTTCGTCACTTTGAGACGTCTGGGCATACAATATGTTGTATCGCAATCTTCGGGTGTAAACATGTACACGAGGCCATTGGTTTTTTCTTCACGGAACATGGCGTACTCCTTGATCTACCCTTGAAATTCATGGAATTATCTCACGTATACGTAGCCAAAAAGGGATCGAGTGGTCCAATAACAATGCGTGAGACTATATATAAGCAAACCTGATAGCTCTCTGTACTTTTGAAGGAATCGAAAAAGATGGAATTATATCAGCTTAAAACGTTTGTTGCCGTGGCAGAGGAAGGGAATTTTACTCGTGCGGGAAAGCGGGTTCATGCCTCCCAGCCAGCGGTGAGTGCGCATATCAAGGCCTTGGAAGACGAGCTTGGCGTCCGGTTATTTGACCGGGTGGCACGTGGAGTTGAGTTGACCCATGCCGGTGAGGAATTGGTGCATGATGCCATTGAGGTGCTTGCTGCGGCGAACACGTTGGAGGCCCGGGCCGTGACATTGGGTGGTGCGGTGACGGGACAGATGACGTTGGGTTTGTGTGCCGATCCGAAGTATCTCAAGGTCAGCGGCCTGCTCAATCAGATTGGTGAACGGTTTCCTCGGTTGAATTTGAAATTGGCCATGTCGCCTTCAGGGACCGTGCTTAATGAGATTCGGGCACGTAATATGGACGCCGGTTTTGTTTTTTCTGGGAACCCGTATGGAGATCTCACGAGTATCAAATTGGCTGATCCGTTGTATTGTGTCATGGGTGCGGCACATATGGAACAGGATTTGGCCAAGGCCGGGCCGGAGGAATTGTCTGCATATACGTGGGTGGTTGCGACGAGCAACAGTCCGCTTAGAGAATTACAGGTTCAGCTTTTCAATAAATATGGCATTATTCCGGCTCAGATCATCAGCGTGAATTCGGAAGAACTCATGCGGCCATTGGTGGTCGAAGGCAAGGCGTTGGGCGTGATGCGGGATGATGAGGCGGACACGCTTCTGGCATTGAACAAGGGGGCAGAGTGTCCCTTGTTGGGACGTCATTCGCTGGAGATGAATTTTGTGTATCGCAAAAGCCAGGCCGAGGATCCGTCCATGGTCATGCTGATCGACATCGTGCGCAAGGAATGGGGGCTGGAGGACTAGACCGTGTCCCATACCGAGGTGACATGGTGGATGACCGCTTGCATGACCGGGTCTTGATCGCGTCGTTTCAGGTAGACGAATCGGGCATCGATGAACAGTTCGTCAAACGCCATGGCATGAACCGGTTGACCGATGCGGCTGGCGGCTTCGATTTCCCTTTTTCGGAGAAAGGCGACGCCCTTTCCGGCAGCGACCAGCACACGAATGACCTCGTCACCGTCCACTTCCAATTGTGGTGGAAGCTGGGTGTGCCGGGCCTGAAAAAACGGGGCCGTGAGTTTTTGTAGCGGATTGTCGCTGGGGTCCATGATCCACGGCAGATCGGCCAACGCTTCGATACCGCCGGAAATGCGATCTTTCCATTTATCCGGGACAGCCACATAGAAGCGGGTCTTTTGCAACATGATTGATTGAATGTCCGTGTGACGCGGCTCGCCGAAAATGAAACCGCAATCAAGCCTCCCAGCCAGAATGGCATCCTGTATCTGGGCACTGGCCCGCTGTTGTATCTGAATGGTCAGTCTGGGATGTTCATCACCTAGAGAGTTGAGCAACGGCACGATACGCAAGAATTCCGCATCCGTATTCAGACCGATGGACACATCCCCCACCAACTCGTCACCCATGTTTCGAGCTTCAAGAACCAGCTCGCGGGCAGCCTTGAGCACGTGTTCCGCCTTGTTCTTGAGCCGCTCCCCTGCCTCGGTCAATCGCATTCCCTTGGGCGTTCGAATGAACAACCGGGTCTCCAGTTCTTCTTCCAATGCCTTGATATGTGCGCTCACTGTGGGCTGGCTCGTGTGTAGCCGAACAGATGCTCTGGTCAGATGTTCTTCGGTGGCGACAACAACAAATGTTTTTAGTTGATAGAGTTCCATGCCTTGCCCCCCCCCATTTCATGTCGAGTTGATTATTCATACCGATGAACAGTGGTTTTGTCATCAGAAAAGCCGAACAACTTGATCGATCAAAACAATTGGATTGCCAGCGCATGTTCTCGTAAATCTTCATACATGGAAATCAGTTGAGGGGTTCACCCATGAATCCTGTGATTTTCTTGGGAACATCGTTCCCCCATAATAAGCGGGTTTGAGCTGCCTTTGTCTGGGATATTCATCCTTTCCTCCCAGACAGAGGCCGTTCTTTTTTTTACCAACAAACACGCATCCAGTCTCATTTCCAATATATGGTCTTTGATTGGTCAAAATTCGCAGGATATTGTATCTGACCTGTAAATAGTGCTTGATTTTTTAAATGGGAATCATTACTGATTAATTCCCATTTATGCCTATTCACAGTACAAATACTGGTACTGCAACCAATCGAGACAGGAGAAGACAATGAGCAAGACTTTGGAAAATTTGAAAGAAGCGTTCGCAGGCGAGTCCCAGGCCAACCGGAAATATCTGGCGTTTGCCGAAAAGGCGGACAAGGAAGGCAAGCCCGGAGTTGCGAAATTGTTTCGGGCAGCGGCAGCGGCCGAGACCATTCATGCTCATGCGCACCTGCGCTTGATGAAGGGCATCGGGTCCACCGAAGAGAACCTGAAGGCCGCCATTGAAGGTGAGACCTTTGAATTCAAATCCATGTATCCCGAGATGATGGAAGATGCCAAGGCCGAGGGCGAAAACGCGACGCTGCGGTATTTCGGATTTGCCAACGAAGCCGAGAAAATCCACGCCGAATTGTACACGCAGGCATTGGAAGCCGATGATGACACCTTTGCGGAAGCCGATTTTCATATCTGTTCCGTGTGTGGGCATACCATGAATGGCGAACCGACTGAAAAATGTCCCATCTGTGGTGCGGCTCCCAAGGCATACACCAGAGTTGACTAGATTTTTCCCCCTGATGTTTCAGACCCCGGTCCAGATTTTTCTGGCCGGGGTTTTTTCATGGGGTTGAGCGGGGATGATTTTTTCTGCTTTTCTCCGTGGAGTCCGGTATCACTTGCTTGATAAAATCGGTGAATTTCCTTACACCGTGTACATCCCGAAAACAGAGAGAAGGGGAACTACTCATGAAAATATTGATTGTCGGTTCCGGTGGGCGTGAGCACGCCCTATGTTGGAAGCTTGCCCAGAGTCCGAAAGTGGAATCCATTCTGTGCGCTCCCGGTAATGGTGGAACAGCGCAGATTGGTGAAAATATCGATATCAAGGATGACGATATTCCGGCCCTGATCGCGCTGGCCAAGGATCGCGAAGTGGATCTGGTCGTGGCCGGTCCGGAAATGCCGCTGGTGCTCGGTCTGGAAAACGCGCTCAGGCAGGAAGGAATTCCGTGTTTCGGTCCCAATGCCTTTGCTGCAAATCTGGAAGGGTCAAAGGCTTTTTCCAAGAACGTCATGGCCGATGCTGGTGTGCCGACAGCGGCCTTCCGAGTGTTTGATATATATGAAGACGCCGTGGCCTTTATCAAGGAGCGGGGCGCACCGATCGTGGTCAAGGCTGATGGTCTGGCCGCCGGTAAGGGCGTGGTCGTGGCAACGACTGAAGAAGAAGCCATTGAAGCCATTGAAGAAATGATGGTCAAAAAGGCGTTTGGCTCTGCTGGTGATCGAGTGGTCATCGAAGAGACGCTTCAGGGCGAGGAAGCCTCTTTCCTCTGCTTTTGCGATGGCACCAATTACGCCATGCTCCCTTCCTGTCAGGATCACAAGGCCGCTTATGAAGGCGATACCGGTCCGAATACCGGCGGCATGGGAGCGTATTCCCCTGCGCCGATTCTGCCCAAGGACAAATATGAAGAGACCGCAGAACTGTGCATCAAACCCATTTTGCGCCATCTGGCCGCCAAGGGTGAGCCGTTCAAGGGCGTGTTATACGCCGGATTAATGTACACCGAAAACGGTCCCAGCGTGCTTGAATACAATGTTCGATTTGGTGATCCCGAATGCCAGCCGTTGCTCATGCGTCTGGAGACCGATCTGTTGACTGTCATGTTCGCGTGTATCGATGGCAAGTTGGACCAGATCGAAGTGACATCCACCCCGCAGACCGCGTGTGGTGTGGTCATTGCTGCAGAAGGCTATCCCGGTTCCTATCCCAAGGGGATGGAGGTGACGGGGCTTGACGATGCGGACGCCATGGATGGGGTCAAGGTCTTCCAGGCTGGAACCCGTGTTGACGGTGACAAGATCGTCACTTCTGGCGGACGCGTTTTGTGTGTCACCGCACTTGGCGACGACCTGGCTGCTGCTCGAAAAAGAGCCTATGAGGCCGTGGACAAAGTCCATTTCGACACGAGTTTTTATCGTCGAGACATTGCGGACAAGGGCTTGAAGCGGTTGAAATAGGACCGAATACGGTGTGTGGGAAAGAGGAAATGTCGTTTTGAATGGCGTGTTCCCTTTCCTGCAACCGATGGAGGCAAAAGGAGAAAGCGATGCCGAAAGTAGTTATTTTCATGGGATCTATTTCTGATGAAGACAAGATGCGTCCATGTTCCGATCTGTTGAAGGAATTGGGCATTGACCATGTATTTACCGTTTCGTCCGCGCACCGGACACCGGAGCGGACCGCCCGGCTGGTCGAGCAGTATGAGGCTGACGGTGCCCAGGTATTCATCTGTGCCGCAGGTCTTGCCGCGCACCTGGCCGGAGCCGTTGCCGCCAAGACCACCAGGCCCGTGCTTGGCGTGCCGCTGGCAGGTTCCCCGTTTGGCGGGATGGATGCCATGCTCGCCACAGTGCAGATGCCCCCGGGATTCCCGGTGGGAACCCTTGCACTGGATAAGGTTGGAGCCAAGAACGCCGCTTGGTTGGCCGCGCAGATTTTGGCTCTGCACGATGACAGTTTGACCGAGAAGATTTTGGAAGCCCGCGAAGGGTTCAAGGAAGCTGTCGAACGAGACGCCGCCCGTCTCTAGTTTTTGCAAGGCAGTATAAATAATCGAACGCCCTTTTTCATTTATGGAAAAAGGGCGTCCGTTTTTTTAATCCATTTTTTTGATGAGTATCGGTGCTTTTTTCGCCATTGTGCCGGTGTTTTTTTCAAGCCGCCACATCGCCAGAATCCCTGTTTTTCCTTTTTGGCATTCTCTTCGGTTTTCTTGAACAACGAAGCGTACTTGGTATTTGGTTTGACCGGAGTCGCCAGAGCCAATCCCGCCTGAATCAATGCCGTATTGAGCAGTGCCCCATCAGCATAGACATAGGCAAGTGTCCTTCCGTAGCGGTCTTTTCGACGTCGGTCGAATTCCAATCTGATCTGTTTGCCATAGCAGAATTTGAGGGAAAAGATCGTGGCCTTTTTACCGTATTCCTGACCTCGTTCCGGGGCGTCCACGCCAAGGAGTCGGATCGTCACCGAATCCCCTTTTGCCACGACAACTAATGAATCTCCATCAATGATATGAAGGAATTGGACATCTTGAGCCAGAGCCTGACCGGAGAATACAGCGAGTATGCCGACCAGGGAAAGTGTGAAGAGGAGGTTGCGGAAACTCATGAGGTGAGTCTAAACTGTTTGCGCAACTGATTCCAGTGAAATACTTATGGAGGCTCCTGATGGAACTGACTTTTCTCGTTGATAATAATTCGTTTATCGGTACCCAATTTCTGGCGGAACCCGCCCTGTCCATCTACATTCGTGAAGGTGGCAAGAACATTCTTTTTGATGCTGGATATTCCAATGCGTTCATGGTGAATGCCCTGCACAAGGGGATCGATCTGCTTCATTTGGACTGGTTGGCCTTGTCGCATGGGCATCTCGACCACACCTGGGGTTTGGATCATTTGATCCGTCATTACTATGAAGCCGCTGTGAACAAATTGGATCACACCCGTCCACAACTTGTCGCACACCCGCAGGCCTTTATTTCCAAACGCCAAAAAAACTTGCCGGAAATCGGTATGTTATTGGCCGAAGAAAAACTCTCTCACCAATTCGAATTGGTGCTGACCGACAAGCCGCTCTGGTTGACCGACAAGCTCGTTACCCTCGGCGAAATCGAGCGGGTTATGGATTTCGAACCACCGACCCCGTTAGGCGAACGTTTGGAACACGACGGGCCAGTGCCCGACGATATGCCCGACGACACCGCCCTCGCCTGTGTTACCGATTCCGGGTTGGTCGTTATTTCCGGTTGTTCTCATGTCGGTATCTGCAATATTGTCGAGCAGGCAAAACGAGTCACTGGTGTGGACAAAGTCCGGTCCATTTTGGGTGGTTTTCACCTGCAAAATGCCCAGCCCGAACGACTCGATCCAACCGTCGAATATCTGGCCAGCCTCGATCTCGACGATCTCTACGCTTGTCATTGTACCGATCTTGCGGCCAAAATCGCCATGGCGCAAAAATGCCCGCTCAGAGAAGTCGGCTCCGGTTTGACGCTAAAATTTTAGCAGAGAGCCTACCAGCGGGGAGCCTACCGGCGGTCGTTTTCAGCGGGACCAGGACGCTGTCCTGGACCTGCCAGAGAACCCTTTGAAAAGGGTTCTCTGGACTCTCCTAAACTTTTTGGGTCGCTTCGCGAAGGCTGTCGGCAGCGTGAGTTCGTGTCATTTTGTGGGAAATGCAGATTCTGGAATGCCTTCGGCGACCAAAGACCCCTTTGAAAAGGGGTCTCTGGACTCTCCGAAACTTTTTATCGCTCGCTTCGCTCGATGCTGTCGGCAGCATGAGTTCGTCGGTTCTTGAAAAAAACATTGTTTAAAATTGCATTTTTTTTACAAAACTTTCTTCCCTCTTTTTTCTTTTCATTCTTCAATCCCACTTAATGGATGTCGTGGAACCTCGCCGAAGGCGCGATAAAAAGTTCTGGAAGGGAGTCCAGAGGCATTCCATGCCACCCCGGCGAGGCGCAGTCGGAAGCGATCCCCAAAAGGGTGATTATTCCAGCGATTGAATAAACGAATCTGCTTCTGCGATGGATTTATCCATTTCCTTGATAAGGGCTTCAACGTCCGAGTTGATTGTCGAAAGTTCTCCTTCGAGGGCAGCAATGGCTTGGGCATTGAGATTATGCTTGAGATAAAGCACTTGATCCTTGAAGGCGGCTAAAACCGGATACATTTTCTTTTCGGCCTTGCGCATGGCCCGAATCAATTCGTTGTATCGATTTTTTGTGGCGGTCAATTTCTTTTGGCTGGCCACGCGAAGTTTGGAACTGGAATATTCGGTGATCTCTTCGGCCCATTCCTCGAAGAGCGCTTCGGCGACATCTTCGACCTTGTCTATGTGCTTCCGCACGTCTTCGGCCTTGTCTTCGCTGTCTTCATATTCGTCATCCAATTTCTCGTATATCTTTTCCAGCTCACCGCCGTCAAAAGCGACAGCCGACTTGAACTGTTCCAGGGCAGAGGCAAATTGTTCCTTGGCCTCTTCTTGCGATTCACGCGCATCTTCGACCCGATCGGTCATGATTTCGCGTTTGTCATACCCGACGGATTCCATAGTGGAATAATACGCTTTTTGACAGCCTGAGAAAGAAAAGAGCAACAAAAGAGACAGAAAAATCGCACACCGCTTCATGGGAACTCCTTGCAAAAAATAGTCATGATTTTCATGGATGGGATACAACAAACACGACAGAGCGGCAACATCAGGGCGTCTGGTCAAGAGCGGCCCGCGCTCCGGCGACAAGTGCGTCGGTGAATTCGAGAAGTCGCCTGGAGGCCAAATTCCAGCAATGCCAGTGCAGCCGTACCGTCAAAACCTGTTCAGGTAAAAGAACGATCAATTCATCGCGTTCGACGAATTCAGCGGCTTGCTGCTCTGGCAACAGCCCACAGACCTTGCCGGAAGCGATCATTGATCCGAATTTTTCCGAAGATGGCAGATAAAAGGCCTTGTACTGATCGGGCCGTTCGCCCAATGCCTGAAAGAGCAATTCGCCGTGCATGGCATCCTTGCGACTGAAAATGACAATGGGCGCTTTTCGCACGGCTTCAGGCTCGACACCCTGCGGAAACCATTTTTCCTTGTACGCCCGGGTGCAATACAATTGATAGGACATGTCCCCAAGATACTCCACCCGACATCCCTGCATGGGCGTGGATCGGTCACTGATACAGCCCAACACCTCGCCATCTCGTAATAAACGCAAGGTTTCAGCCTGATCATCCACACTGAGATCAAGCAGGACAGGCTCTGTGGCGAGATATGTTTCAAGGGCAGGAAGAAACCACGTCGCCAAAGAATCCGCGTTGATTCCTATGGGCAATGTCGTGAATCCGGCGGTCTCATGTCCCATGCCGGTCCCGAGGTCCTCTTCCAACCGTTTGACTTGCCGATAATGTTTGAGCACCTCCCGACCGACCGACGTGGGACGTGGCGGCGAAGAACGCACCAACAACACACATCCCGACTGTTCTTCCAACAATTTGACCCGTTGGGAAACAGCCCCTTGTGTGAGGTGCAACGCCTGCGCCGCTTTTTCAAATCCCCCCAGACGTACGACCAGGGCAAAAGCTTCGACCAATTTGTAATCCAGCATGTTCAATTATTAGCATTTTTAATGCTCGATGAAAACAATGAGTTTTACATGAAGGTGTTTTATCCCGTACATCTTCGTGCAGACAGGAATCACCACTCCCATCCGAAGATGGAAAACGGGAGATGAAAAGAAAGGCATCCACATATGACACCATTTGTTCAGGGACTTGGCATGGGCGGTGGACTGATTGTCGCCATTGGAGCGCAAAACGCGTTTGTCTTGACGCAGAGCGTGCGCAAAAATCATCACTTGGCCGTAGCCGCGTTGTGTACGCTGTGTGATGCCGTGCTGATTACGCTTGGCGTGACCGGTATCGGAACAATGGTGGCCTCCAACCCGACATTTGCCACTGTCGCGGCCCTTGGGGGAGCGGCTTTTCTGATCTGGTATGGATGTCTCGCCCTGCGTTCCGCCTTTCAGGGAGGCTCGTTGCACGCACGGTCACAGGAAAAAACCGGGCTGCGAAAAACGCTCATGTTGACGCTGGCCGTGACCCTGCTCAACCCACACGCCTATCTGGATACCGTGGTCCTTTTGGGATCGGTCAGCGGCCAGTTCATTCCCCCGGATCGATATGTTTTCGGCATGGGGGCGGTCACGGCTTCACTGCTCTGGTTCTTTGCACTCAGCCTCGGCGGACAGGCCCTCGCCCCGCTTTTCAAACGTGAAAGGACATGGCGTATCCTCGACTCACTGGTCTGCCTGACCATGTGGGGCATCGCTGGCACACTGCTTCGCCACATCTTCGCTTGATAGCGTGCTATGCGTATACTATTCCAACTGCATAGCGGACTATTAAATCCTTTAACCATGGGAAATAGAGTATTTTATTAGATTTTGCCTTCTCCTTTTCCCTCAAAAAAGATTCCCTATTTTTTCGACACATTTTTCTCCGGGAAAAGGCATTTATTCAACGCATATCGTCCAAAAAAAACGCCATGCCTCGATATGTGCCAGAGTCCAATCAAACGTTCAAACCACTTCTTTCGAAGGCTTCATTTTTTACGCACGCTATCGTATAGGGAGGCAGGAGCCTTTCATAATGATACACCAGACACGGCTTTTGTCCCCTGTGGTCGCCTTGCGCAACGAGCCGGAATCGCCGTCACATGCTTCGACGAATGAGCCGATGGTGAAGCGGCAGTCAGCCAGCGACCCTGTTGAAAAACGGACCCGGCTCATATGCAGACAATGCCGCACGCCTATCACGCGCCATGATCTGGGCATGACGATCAATGGCAGTCATCGCCACGTCTTTTTCAATCCCACTGGAGATATTTTCGAGTTGAGCTGTTTTGCTTCGGCAAAAAACATACTGCCGACCGGTCCCCGAACCGAGGAATTCACCTGGTTCCCCGGCTTTGCATGGCAAGTGGTGGTCTGCGCCGGGTGCATGACGCAGCTCGGATGGCGTTTCATTGGCCCGGACAAGGGCTTTTTTGGCCTGATCACCCGGCTCCTCATAGAGGATTCGTCACTCTGATTTCAAAATGCCACGGGTGTGGCTCGAATCATTTTTCAAGACAGATTTTTTCTCCAGCTTCCAGTTCCAGCTCCTTCTTGCGAAGTTCTCGCCGAAGTTCGGCTTCCTTGTACCGACGCTTGACGGTATCGTTTTCAAGCGTGAGCGGCGGGACCGGCGTGGGTTTGCCGTTTTCATCCAGCGCGACATAGGTGAGGTACGCGGAATTGGTGTGCCGCACTTCGCCGGTGGTGAGATCTTCGGCCTCGACTCGAACACCGATTTCCATACTGGACCGGCCCACATAATTGAGACTGGCCTTGAAGGTCAGCAGTTCACCCATGTAGGCAGGCTGTTTGAAGGCCATCCGGTCGATGGAGACAGTGACCGTGTTGGTCCGTGAATGTTTCTTGGCGACCACGCCGCCAGCGGTATCGATATGTTTGAGGATGACTCCACCGTGCAGATTGCCTGCGGGATTGGCGTCTTGCGGCAGGACCAGGTGTGTCATGACAACTTCGGATGCTGTGGCAGATTTGGATTCCATCATCTTTCCCTTGAATTTTTTGCAGAGAGAACGCGGGTTTTCAAAACCATTGTGCCGAACGTTCCTGCACATGGTCCCCCGCCTGTTTTCATTGGGTCAGACAAAACGATGACAGAGCCGATGCGTCTGGTCAAGTCCGTGCGATCGGTTGCGATCAAAGACTGTTTGGGGCAGGATACAGACCATGTCAAACTCGTCCGTTTTCAAAGGCATTGTCCGCAATATCTGCACCACCATCACCATCGTCGGTCTCTGTCTGTTGGGGTTGATATGCCTTGATGCCTCCGAGGGCGTTTTGGCTGCACGATATTTTCCGAACAGCATCATCGTGGCCGAGCATCAGGTATACGCACTGTTGTTGGCTGTCCCTGTCCCACTCCATCTCATTTTCATCGGGTTGATTCTTCAGAAACGCTGGCTTTCCGAACCCTTGGCACGGTGTGCCGTTATCGGGATTATCGGGTCCGGTGTCTGGCTGGGAGTGGCTTTGGGCGTGAAATTTTTTGTTTTATAGGTGGTTCTCATGAAAAGGCCCTGCCATCCATCGGATGACAGGGCCTGTGTCGTGGACCAATAGGAATTAGAGAACTCGGCATCCGTCTTCGGTAACGAGTATTTCATACTCCCACCGGATACCGCCCCAAGAGGCTTCGTACAGACCGGGTTCAACCGTGACGACCATGCCGGTGTCGAGCACACCCTGGGCACCACGAGAAAGACTCGGCGGTTCGTGTGTTTCCAGACCAACACCATGGCCAAGGCCGTGGGTAAACAGGGATTCAACGCCCGCTTTCTGGAAAACCGCGTATGACTCCTTGTAGGCTTCGACAAACGGCAAACCGGGACGAATGATGTCGATGGCCGCCTGCTGTGCTTCACGCACCAGATCCATGGTCTTCTTGAATCGATCACTGGGGGTGTCTCCCACCCAGAATGTGCGGGTCTGATCCGAATTGTAATCCAGATACCGGCACCCGGTGTCGATAAGCACCATGTCATTTTCACGAATCAGGGTCTCTCCGGGAATGCAATGCGGTTTGGCGGCATTCGGTCCCACGCCAACGATCGTTGAAAAGGCCAGTTCCTCGGCACCCTGTTCGCGGAAGAATTTTTCGACTTCCCAGGCA
This sequence comes from Pseudodesulfovibrio sp. JC047, assembly GCF_010468615.1. Lineage (NCBI taxonomy): Bacteria > Pseudomonadati > Thermodesulfobacteriota > Desulfovibrionia > Desulfovibrionales > Desulfovibrionaceae > Pseudodesulfovibrio > Pseudodesulfovibrio sp. JC047. Next base: position 196,550 of record NZ_WUEH01000002.1, read on the forward strand.
ATCTCCTTTTCGGTCTTGCCGGGAATGAGCTGTCCTTCGATGTATTTGAAAAGTTCGTGATTCAAGCGCATGGCTTCTTCCATACGGCGAATTTCCTCGTCATCCTTGAACAACCGAAGGCTCTCAACCACATTTTCCGTGACGATCAATGTGAGCATGGAATTGAGGCTGTCGAAATCGAAAAGATGCAAGGCCTTGGGCTCGAATCCCATGGTGGTAATGCCTTTCGCCTTGAGAAACGCGCACACTTCCGAATGTTTGCGAGCCGCATAAATGCAAATGGCATCTTCGTTCCAAACCTGTCGGGCCGCGTCCAAGTATCGGGGATCAGTAAAAAGAAAATCATCGCCATCTGCGGTAATCACGAGCCAGCCAGCGGATTCGTTGCACTGTGGGTCGTGGAGTTCGAAACCGGACAGATAATACCGGTTGGCGGCGTGCGAGACGAGCAGAGCCGGGAGGTTGCGGGCCTTGAGTTCTTCTTTCAACGCGAGGCGTCGTCTTTCATAAACTGCTGTATTCATGATGTCTCATCCAATGTGTAGATCTTTTCAGGTGTACCGAGGACCATACGTTCTGCCCATTCCACACCCTGCATAACCGAGTGGTCCATGTTGGCGACTTCATATTTCCAGCCACCAAAACGGCCTCTGGAATAGATTTCCATGGATTCCAATATCGGTTGGAGTATGCCAAGAGCCTTGTCGCGCTCCAGGCAGGGCACGGGGTAGCCATAGTCTACGGCGATTTCCCATGTGGTCAGGATGTCGTCCTTCCTGGCCGCGTCCATCATGGATGTGTTTATCAGACCCTCTATCGTGAGGTCCATCAGTTCATGCAGGTTTTCCGGCTTGTATTTGGAAAAGGAGGTCTCACACATGAACCCGAGCTGCTGACCGGGCCGAGGGACATTGTAAGGCGAATAGGTATGAAAATTCGTTACCCTGTAGAAAGGCGCGTTCGAATCCGGAAAATACATCCAACACCGAGAATTCTTTTCGGCATCGGCTGCAATATCCAGCCCGACCCCGGCCACATATACCGAATTGTGGGTCAAGGACTCGGCCGCATCAACCATGGCTGACGACGATTCCGCGAGCCATTGGCTGGCCAACAGATCCAGCGGCGCGGTGTTGAGCAGGACTTCATATGAAATCTCAAGACCGGCGGAGGTCGTGACCTTCTTGTTTTTCGGATCAATCGCCACCACGGACTGGCCGTATTGGATACGGGCGTTTAGCGGCTCGGCCAGGCGGCGAAAGATCGTTCCCGTGCCGCCCTTGAGCGGGAATTTGAAGGTGTTGTTCGGTCCCCAGGCCACGTCATCCTGTTCAAGAATGATGCTTTTGAGCACCTTTTTCAAATCCACCACAGACACCCGTTCTCCGATCCATCGAAAATCCATCCGTTCCGACGGAGTGGCCCAGACCTTGAAATTATATGGGGCCATGAAATGCCGGGCTATGCCCTTCCCGAAAATCGAGTCGATCCACTGGGCAAAATTTTGTGGCGAGGCGGTTTTTCTGATGCCGGGCAGCAGTCCCTTGACACATTCCCATTGTGCCTCTTTGGAAAGATAGCGGATATTGTTCTGGAAAGGATATGGCACCCAACGATTCTGTGAGCGGACCCAGGATTCACGTTCATGCTCCAGCCGTTCGTTGCCGAGCACCGAATCCACGAGTGTGTCAAAATACTCATAATGAGAAAAAAGAACATGACCGCCGATGTCCCAGGTAAACCCTGAATCATCCGTAAAACTGGCTGACAGACCACCAGGATGGTCATTGCGTTCCAGTATCAAGAAATCATCTGTCCCCAATTCCGAAAGTCGATGTGCCGCCCCCAGTCCGGTGGGACCAGCGCCAATAATAAGGTAATGCGTTTTCACAGTGTGTCCTTGTGAGCGTTTGTGCGAAATATAGTCCCAATGCCCCCTTTCTATCAAGTGTGATGCAGAGAAGAGGTCGCCGGAAATAATGCGCCGAATGATTATATGTGTCCACCTCTTGCCATTCCCTATGGCGGGGCTTATTTTATTCGTATGACAAGAAAATTTGATCCGGAAATGATATATGTGGAGTGTCATCGATGCGGACAGCCGGTGCTCTGGCAGGCTGGCATGACGACACACTTGTTGAACCTGGCGGGAATCGATGTCTCGACCCTGGATGAACGGTGTGTGATTCTGTCCGAAGGCTGTCCAGCCTGTATGCCAGGCGAGACCTCGTTCACGACACAGGTCATTCGGCTGAATCGCGAAAAAGACGAAAAAGAAAAGCCAACTCAGGCAGCAGTGAACTAGCCGAAATTTTTACGTATCTCACCATGAGAACCGTGTTCCGACACTCGTGTTGGAGCACGGTTTTTTTTGAAATTGACGACAACGCACTCTTCAAAGACACCGTCGTTTTTCCCGACGGTGTGATCCCCTGCATTTTGATATGCCATTGCATGACATTGGTTGACATTCCCCCTTTTTCAACACCCATTTTCGGCAATTCATTCATTCCTAACTATCTGTATATATTAAATTAACTTTCTTTCTTTTTTTTGAAAGAGAAGATGTGTCGAACGTACAGCCCGTCAAGCTGTTTTTTTATACCTCTCAGCTCCTGTGAGTACCCGATCACGCTCCGGCGTGAAAACCGGGGCTATGCTCTGTCGCATGTCCGGGGAATGCCCCGATAACAAAGGAGCCAACGAGTCATGAGTCTCTCAACACCAGTAGTGACAAATTTTACGGCAGGCGAAATCAGTCCTCGTCTGAATGGCCGTGTCGATCTTTCAAAATACTTCAATGGATGCCGAATTCTCGAAAACTTTCAGGTCCATCCGCATGGCGGGACAACGCGACGGTCCGGATTCCGGTTTGTCACCGAGGTCATGAATTCTGAAAATCCGGTCCTACTCGTACCATTTGAAATAAATGGCACGCAGGCCTTTGTCCTTGAATTTGGCGAAAATGCGTCCGGCCAGGGGCGTCTGCGCATTTTCTCCACGAAATCGCGATTGAACGAATTCGAAATGGACAGCCCCTACAAGGCCGAGGAGTTTGACAGACTTCGATATGCGCAATCCGGCGGGATGCTGATTATTGTTCATTCCAAACATCCACCGCGCACCCTGAAACGCAAAGAGGACGGCGACTGGACCCTTGAAGCCATGAAATTTCTCGGTCAGCCAAAGGCCTGGACGACAGACAACTACCCGTCGGTGGTCGGATTTTATCAACAGCGGCTCGTATTGGCCGCAACGCCGGACAAACCGGACACCTTGTGGCTGTCTCGGGTGGGAGAAATTGAAGATTTTCGATTGAAAACCAGTGAAGTGCCGTTTGAAGGCTGGCGGAACCGGGAGATCGAGGATTCAAATTCCGATGGAATTCGGGATGGAAAAGCCGGTGACACGGTGATCCTGCTCGACGGAGACGGGTTTGAGGCCAAGGATGGATTGAAAGGTCAGCACAGCGACGGTTCGACTCGATATTACCGATACAAGGGTACCAAGAATTATGTGGCGTCCGGCGCCAAGCTGACCCTGACCTTCAAGGACAAACCCGCAAAAAATCAGCTTGAATCCATCTGGGACACTTCGGGAACGCTCCAAAGTGATTACTGGGAATGTTTTGAAGTCGGCGACCGGACCGAGGCCCCGGCCGGGGAAAAACCGCTTGATGATGATGCTATTGAAGTCACCCTTGCCGGACATCAGGGCTGTGGCATCGAATTCGTTGTTTCCCGAAATCTCTTGTGGATCGGTACGGCGGGGGGCGAGTGGACACTCGGCGGCGGCATGAGCCAGCCCATGACATCCGAGAACGTCAAGGCCAACCATGAAGGGACCAGCGGGGCGTCGCCCACACGGCCCGAACCGGTGGGATTCGCCACCTTGTACATCCAACGAGCCGGGAAAAAAATCCGCGAGATGGCCTATCGGTATGAGTCCGATGCGTATGTCTCCAAGGATTTGACCATCTTGTCCGAGCATATCACCTCAAGCGGACTGACCCAGATGGCCTATGTTCAGGAGCCTGACTCCATTGTGTACGGAGTTCGCAAGGACGGAGTGGTCGTGGCCCTGACCTATGTCCCGGATCAGGAAGTCGCGGCGTGGTCGCGGTTCATCACTGACGGGGTCGTGGAAGGGATCACTTCGGTCTATAGTGATACGGAAAAACGGGATCAGCTCTGGGCTGTTGTCCGTCGAGTCGTTCAGGGACAGGAACGTCGCTTCATCGAAATCCTTGAAGGCGATTTCGATGGCCGCATTGAAAACGGTTTTTTCGTCGACAGCGGCGTGACCTATGACGGCGAGCCGACATCCATCATGCACGGGCTGAATCATCTTGTCGGTCGGACGGTTTCCGTCCTCGCAGATGGTTCCGTGTTGAGTGAGAAGACAGTCGCCTCAGACGGGTCCATTGCCCTGGACCGACCTGCCTCGAAGATTCATGCCGGATTGCCTTATGTCTCCAAGGTACAGCCCATGCGCATCGAAGCAGGTAGTCAACGCGGGACAGCTCAGGCCAAAAAGAAACGAATCACCAAGGTCGCAGCCAGATTCTACAACACGTTGGGGGGCCGAATCGGTCCGGATGAGACCCATCTTGAGCCGGTGTATTTCCGCACGGCCGCTGTTCGCATGGGCCATGCGCCCGACGCCTTTACCGGCGATAAAATCGTCAATTTCCCCCAAGGATGGAATCGCGACGGGGTCCTGACCATTGTGCAGGATCAACCCCTGCCAATGACGGTCCTGCTGATCGTTCCATACTTGGTGGTCAATGAATAACCGGGATTAACCATTCAAGAAAAAGGAAAAAGTTATGGGAGCCAACTCTGCGCAAACATTGAATATGGTTCAAAACGGGCTGAATACTTTTCAGGATGTCACGAGAATGATGGACACAAGCGCGTCCAACAACCCCAATGAAGAATTCGCCAAACTCAAGGAAACAGAAGCCAAACGGCAAGCCTGGGAAACCCGGCAGCAAGGCAAAAAAGAGGCACAGGTACTCCGGCGGAACAGGGAATCCACCCGATCCAGACACACTGCGAACTGGGGAGGTGCGAACCTGGCCATGTCCGGTTCCAAGAAACTGTTGCAGGATGCGAACAGGCTTCAGGACAGGCAGGATGAAGATGATCTTCTGTTTCAGGGGGAGAACAATGCCATGTCCATTCTTCAGGATGGACGACATGGAGCAAATATGACGCGTATTCAAAATGGGGATTCGCCAAAACGGTCCATGCTGTCCATGGGATCCAAAATTTATGGGGATGGGCGGTAGTCATGACAATTTCATCAGAAAAATCCAAGGAAGCCTACAAGAGTTCAACCGATTCTCCCTATGTGGTTCCATTCATGTTTGTGAATGATGAGGACATTGAGGTTGTGTTGAAACAAAAGGATGGGACCGAAGTCCCGTTGTCTCTGGGAACAGAGTATCAACTCTTCGGTGCTGGCGATCAGGCCGGAGGCCAATGCCAACTGACAACACCACTGGATGAGGATGAAGCTCTCTTCATCCGCCGATCGCCTCGAATCACTCAGGAAACCGATTACATTGAAAACGCGGCATTTCCGGCCGCGTCTCATGAAGCAGCCCTGGATAAACTGACCATGATCTGTCAGTCCCTGTCCGAGCGATTGGACAGAACCATCACTTTGCGGATTTCATCTGCGGTCAAGGGATTGCATTTACCTGAACCGGAAAAAAATACAATTATCGGGTGGAATGCCACACAAACGGATCTGGAAAACAAGAAAATCACGGATTATGGTCAGGTCAGCATTCCCATTCCCGTGGACCAGGGAGGCACTGGCACTGACAACGTTACAGACGCTCTGATCAATTTCGGATTCGGGGCCACTGGCATGGCTCTATGCGGATGTGAAACATCGAATGAAGCCTTTGAAACAGTCGTTTCCGGTGAATCCTTTGAAACAATCATTTCCGAAAAGAAACTGGTTCAGTCGGATTGCAGAGCATTGCTCCGAACCGTCTACGGTGACGAGGCGCAGGTTCACACCGGCACGGATCTGTCCGGGTTGACGATCTCCCGTAATCACGTCCTGTGGACCTTGACGACTGACAGCCAATTCAGTGACGTGCCCCTGCCTTATGACGGGACATATGTCTTTCACCTCTATCCGAATGGCCATGAGCTGGCTTTGGCCGCGTCGTACAAGACGGATGTCCGGGTACCTTTTCCCGATCCGCAGGCCGGAGAAATTCGCATTGTCGTGGAACGTTTCAACAGCCGCAAAACCATTGTCAGCTTGCAGAACATGGGGGGCGAATCATGCTGACTCCAAAAGAAGCCGGCGGAAACATATCAATTTATCCGTATGAAATCGAGCATTCTGCCCTGATTGAGGGAGGATTGGATTGTGGAGGGACCGTTCTCGAAAACATGACAATGGCACTGGGATTCAAACCCGTTCGGCTAAATACCTCAAAGCCTTTGTGTGATCCCACCAATCACTATCTGTTGACGATCCAAAAGACTGGTAACGTCGTGACCGTGTGGAAACAGGCCACCCGGCTGCCTCCGTATACAGGCCGGATCGGGACCACTGTGGCGGTTTTTTTGACCAATGTTCTGAACTTCTATTGCGGGACAACCAAGGGGTATTACTCCCGGCTGGTCAGTGTGGCGTCGGTGACCTCATATGCTGATTTTTGGCAAGCGTCCCCACTCATACCGGAAATGTTTGTGCCTAAGAAACTCACGGAACCTCTTCATATGTTGCTGGATTTTCGAGATGCCACGCTGCTTGGAATGGACAGCACAGGAACGAACATTTTGGAATGGTCACAGGATTTCACCCACTCCATGTGGTCAAAATCAAGAGGAGATATCACGGCCACGAATGTTCTTGCTCCTGACGGAACCGCCACCGCCACCCAATATACAGCCAGAGGAATAGGATTCACCTACCTGCTCCAACGCCAACCGGTTGATGACAATGTGTTGATGACCGGGTCATCGTATATGAAAAAATCGAGTGATTGGTTCATGGGGTGCATGCGCATCCTCTCCAAAGACGGCGTTGAATCGTGTATCGATGTTGACCTGTATACCGGGACAATCACTTCACAGACAAAGAGGGTTCTTGCGTCTTCGATAAATGATGTCGGCAATGGCTGGTACAGATGTTCCCTGACCGTGGATTCCAGATCAGGTGATGCCACCACCATGGTGTTGACTGGAATGAATAGGACTCCTCCGAAAGGATCTTCAATGCAATTTTGGGGGGCACAACTTGAGCAACGAAGCACGGTGAGTGCATACACGGTCACCCGTGCAGTGCCGTATCGCGGATGGACGTTTGCAAACGCCAGCCAGACCACGGATACCCCGACCAATAATTACGCGACGATCAATCCACTCCAGACAGGACTGACAGGAGCGGATATCACGGATGGCAATACGGAGCTGCACGCTTCGCCGAGTGCGTATAAAACGTCAGTAAAATCGACACTCTCCATGCGGACTGGCAAATGGTATGCTGAATTCACGACATCCGGGGGGATGCCCTTACCCTGTGGTCTTGTCCGGTCAAAGACACAATTTGATGAAACCTCAGACTGGATACGCGATTCGAGTTTTTATGGGTTCGATTCAATGGGGAAAGCCCTGTATGGCGGACTCTCGGGCGATGTCCCGACTCTGGAGATTGCCCCTGATCCATTCTTTGAACATGATGGTGAATCTGGTGGATGGGATTTGGCTGGCGATGCACGCATTGCTGATGGTCTCTATCAAAGTTCTGGCTCGAGCTGGGGGTATTGCAGAACCCCTGTTGAAGGCGAGACAGTGTTTCAAACAAAGGTTGTTGTTGAATCGACATCAGGTAAACCGACTTTCGTTAAAAACTGGCATCCTGATGGGACGTATGAACAATACCCTTTGTATATTGGAACGAATATCCATGTGTTCACTGACAAGAAACCCGGGAACATTGGGTTGAATTCAGCGACTGATAGGTTCATCACCGTGTCCGAATTTTCCATTATGGAACTTGACCAAAATCCCGGACTTCCCGGAGAGGTCAAGGATGGAGCAGTGTTGGGACTTGCTTTCGATGCTGATGCCGGAACACTTGCTGGGTATTACAATGGTGTCCATGCCTATACAATGGCGGGAATCCCGCACGAAGAGTACCAGTTCATCTTCGGCAGTACGTCAACGACACAGGGATGTGCCAACGCGCAATTCCGAGTCCGTGAAGACCTGTGGGACTTTGCTCCGCCGCATGGCTACAAGGCCCTTTGCACCAAGAATCTGCCATGGCCAAAGAGTATGTGGAATAACCGGATCGCCGACGTTGGCATCAGAACAGGGGATGCCGCGTCCCTGGCCGGGACTGGTGACAATGTTTTTACTGGCGGGACAGCCAGTGCTTCCAGCCAATACGACAATCCCTTGTATGACGTGTCCCTGGCCTTTGACGAGAGGACCGACACCATTGGCTGGGAGTCGGAGGCACATCCGGAATTTCCCGTGAGTATTCAATATGAATGTCCGGAACGGCAGACCGTTGCCTATTACACCATGCTCGTCCGAGGGGAACAATACGGGGACCGTACGCCCAAATCGTGGAAAGTCTATGGCTCGAACGACCCGACCTCGCAATCCTGGGATGTCATCGATACGGTGGACGACAGTCAAATGACTCGTAATGGCTGGTATGTTTTTGCGGTCGATACCCCGGGAAACTATCAATACTACAAGTGGGAATTCCATGCCTCCATGGTGGAGCCGACATTGGTTCTGCTCGTACAGCTCATAGAAGGCTTTACCGACACGGGCACCAAAGTCTCGTCACTTGCTTTCAAGCCGGATTTCGTGCTCGTCAAGGATATGGACGCGACTCAGCCGTGGCTCGTCTTTGACTCGGTTCGCGGACCATGCAGGCATTTGGAGCTCGACACGCAAGCTCAGGAGGCATTTGATTTCGAATCACTGAAATCGTTTAACAATCATGGGTACACCCTTGGGAATATGCCGGAGGTGAACCGCGAAGGGGCCAGATTTCTGGACCTGTGTCTCAAGGCTGATCCCGCGTCTGGTTTCGAGATTGTGGAATATGTCGGCACCGGCAAGGCAGGGCATGCAATAGCGCATCATCTGGGGAAAAAGCCTACGTACATGATGGTAAAAAATCGGGATAATCGTGTGCCGGACTGGCTTATCTATCATACGGATTTGGGACCCACGAAATATCTGAAGTTGACCAGTGCGCCCTGTGTGACGAGTGCGGCGGGCTGGAATGACACCGAACCGACTGCCACGCATTTTACCGTGGGAGAAGGAACAAGCGTCAACGAGGTCGGAAAACGATACATTGCCTATTTGTTCACGGATTCGGAGGTTTTTCAGACTTTTTCCTATACTGGAATATATAGTGATAATGGGCCGTTCACTCCGTTGCGAGGACCGATTCTGAGCATCCCTTTTTTGAAAGATGCGACACATACGGTCAACTGGACGAGCCAGAACATTGCTGCGGACCCATTTAATCCCATCACAACGTTGCTCTATCCGGATACAGGTGCTCCCGCAGAAAGTCCGTACCAGAACACCTTCACGGCAGGTGGCATGCGTGTGGTTGGCAAAAACAATCGTTTCAACAAGAGCGGGGGAAAATTTGTGGGCTTGGCCATTCTCAAATCATCAACCAAATACAGCAACGCATTTTAAGGAGGCATCATGTTGAGATATCCTGACGGCACATTCAAGGTTGACGGACCGGCTACACTCGCATTCGAGGGGTATGTGCGTCCGTTTGGCGATCTGACACGGGAACAGCGCGACGCAGCGGGGTACAACGAGGCCCTGCCGCTCGAACGCGAGCCATTCACCACGTATGAAACACAGTGGGAAAAAGGGGAGGACTTGGTCTATCGAGAGGCAGTGATTTCAGCCGTGGTGGCAGAAACCGAGCGACTTGAAGCCGCACGGCGTGCCAAGCAACAAGAGATCACCGAGCAGGCCGACGCGTTTCTGGCACGTTTCGAAGAAGAGTACGGGCCAATGGAACAGCAAACCTGGGAACAGCAATACGCCGAGGCCAGAGCCGTGCAGGCTGATCCTGACGCGGTTTCCCCGCTTCTGGATGCCATTGCCGTGAATCGGGGCATGGACATGACCACTCTGGCAACGCACGTGCTGGCCAATCGGGAGGCCTGGATCATTCGAACCGGGACCGTGATCGGTCAACGGCTGGCGTATCAGGACCGGCTCGATGGGGCGCAAACAGTCGATGACATGGCAGGGATTGACGTCTGTTACGTTGAATCGATTTAATCAGTTTCACGTAACAAGGGGACGTTGTTCACAGCGTCCCCTTTTATGTTGTCAGTCGGATGATGGCTTCTGCAAAGGCCGGAAACGCCTCGACAAGCGATTGTCGTTCTCCATGGGTATAATCCACGTACTCAAATCCCGGGGCGACAGAGCATCCCATGAGTGCAAAGGTGCCACCCGGAACAAGGCGCATTCCTTGCCACGATGAACCGGGAACCCGCACCTGCGGTCGTTGTCCCGCCACGAGGTCATTGCCCAGAAGGATGGTTTGACCGGAACCATCCTGATGCAGTTGAATCATCTCGCATGGGGCTCCCGCATAGAAATGAAAGATTTCATCCGTCTTCAAACAATGCATGTGGGAATACGTTTCCGGGGTCAGCAAATAATATATGGCGGTGGAATAACAACGGTCTCCGTCATATCTGGACGGCAGATTCTTCTGACTGAAAAATTCTTCGGAGCGATGGGTTTCCAGAAACCAACCGCCTTCTTCCGGGTGTGGCGTCAGGCCGAGCAGGTCAATGATATCCTGGGCAGCAGCGGGGATCATGCACAACCTCTATCCGTTATAATGTGGCGGCGGGACATCCAACCCACCGGAGTGTTCCATGTCAGCGTCTATTTCGCGGACCTTGCCGGCCAGCCGCCGAACAAGTTTTTCCAAATCAGTGATTTGTTGCTGCTGTTCAAACAGTCGATCGCTGAGTTTTTCCATGCTTCTGTCCTGAAGGGCCACGAGACTCTCCAATCGTTCAATTCGATTTTCCATACGATTCTCCTTGAAGGAACGGACTGTGCGCCATGTCGTCCGAGTTGGCAATGCGTGATTATGGTTTGTTGGTAAGATAGACACCGGAAAGCACCATTATCCCACCAAGGGCCAGAGAGAGATGAATCGGTTCATCAAGTAGGAAATATCCCATGATCACGGCAAAAACCGGCACGGTGTTGATAAATATACCCGCTCGTGACGCGCCTATGATGGCGATGGCTTCATAATACCAGCAATACGCGAATCCGGTTGCGAGCACGCCAAGAAAAACGATGCAGACCCATCCTTCAAACGGTGTCTTCATGATATCCGTGAGCAAACCGTGTGTCCAGGCAACCGGCAGCAACATGACCATGCCGAAGATGCAGGCCCAGGAAACAGACGCGAGCGCGGACAGATTTTTGGTCACCGACCGACCGCCTAAAGTATACGCGATCCAACTGGCTACACATCCAAGGATGAGAAAGTCACCTCGGCTCACCCCTTCGGAAAGAAGGGCCAATGGACTGCCGTCCGCAATGACCACGGATACCCCCACCAGCGACAAAATCGCGCCAGCGATGCGGATCGCCCCAAAACGTTCCTTGTACAAAATGGCGGACAGCACGGAAATACAGACCGGAATACACGCCACGATAAGCGCGGCCCGCCCGGCCGAGGTGGTCTGCAATCCCGTAAAAAAGAAATAGCTGTACGTAAAAACGCCAGTCGCTCCCAGCCCAAGGACCGGAAGAATCTGTTGTCTGGTAAGCCGAGGGATGTGCCCGTCCGTTTTCCAGCACATGAGGACCAGCGTGGCCGAAGCGAACGCGAATCGGAGGAACGCCGCAGACATGGGATGAATGTATTGGACCAGAATTCGACCGGCCACCCAAGTTCCACCCCACAGCATCATGCTGGTCATGAGCAAAATATATGTATATGTACGTGTTCTTTTCACGAATACTCCCGGCACACTCAGATTCCGTTCAGAATTGAACCTTTATGTGGCCGTTCAGATGTACATGAATTCATGGGGGTGGACAATCTTTCCGTCAACAAAATAAAATAATTATTTATCAATAAAATCAAACTATTAAATAGAATAGAACGTCGTTTTATGCAGGCCCGATCAAAGCGATTGGTTCAAGGTGTTCGACACCGATTTTGGGAAAAACCACCTTCGGGGTGGGGGAATCCGCCTTTACCTGCGCAGGCCAACAAGGTAACTGACGGTGCGTATGAAACAGGAACGTCCCGCATCACACAGCGCATTGGCCGCTCTTCCACTTGTCATGGCCTATGGCATCGTGCCTTTGGTGACCGCCGTCAAGGTCTTCATGCCCTCGGCCCATGCCATTTCGATGTTCATGCCGTGGGTGCTTCTGGCTGGTCTCGGAACGATTCATGCCATGTTGTTTCGTCGATCCGGTGAACGTCTCAAACAACGCTTCTTTTTTGAAGTCGCCATGTTTGGCGTCCTGATTTTCATGCTGATTCAGAATCACGCACACCTCATACGGCAATTTGAGACGCTGTTTCCCATTATCATTGAATTAACCCCCGTGGCCGTGCTTGCATTCTGTGGTGCATGGAGCCTCACGTTCGGCGTGCCCGACAGAACGGATTTTCAACGATATGGCGGGGTGTTGGGTGGTTTGTGCCTTCTTGATCTCGTCATCGAAGGTCTCCTTTTCCACAACGCGCCTGTCGTGCGTTTCATCGGCAATGTCGATGTGCTCGCGGGCCTGCTCCTGCTTTCCCTCTGTGCCAGTCTCAAAACCGATGCACGGCCTGGAGATCCGATCACGCCAGATCAAAAAAACCGGGTATGGCGACTGTTGATTCTGGTGGGCATCGCAGCCACCCTGTCCCGGACCGGCCTCTTTGCCGCAGGATGGATCGTGCTGTGCTTCGGGCGTGGTTCAAAAACCGTGCGTACTCTCATTTTTCTCGCCTTCTTTTCGCTTATCGGCGGCACATTCCTTTTGCCGATTTCGGCTTCCGAAGCTGTCCGATATGTGGATTATTGGCTCTGGGCAAAATCCATTGCCCTCTTTACCGCTCAACCTGTCGTGTTGCTTACCGGGCTTCCGTTTGGTGACGCATTGCCCCTGACGTTTCCGGCCGGGATGGACGGCATATGGGAAGCCGCCACCGGACGCCTTGCCATCATGGGCGCGTATCTTCCACAGGTCTCGGCATTCTGGCTTCGTTTCACCCTTGGTTGGGGATTGATTCCTCCGGTGCTGTGTCTGATCGCCATCCTTGCCCTTTTGTATCGCACCATGACCCGTCTGGGTGCTGGACTCCTTGTGGTCCTCTTGACACAAGGCATGGTTGCTCCGCTGTTCTATGCTCCGTCACTGGGCATTGCCGTGGGTTTCGCATTGCTTCTCGCCCTCTCCAACACCGCACCCAAGTCCAACACGCGAATCGTTTCATCCGTTGAATCTTCACCCGATCCCGATCGTCACGACCCCGTGGCCGAATGGGATCTGCGTCCATTATAAACGAGGTTTACATGACTCTTTTTGACCAAAAGGCCCCCATTCTCGTGACCTGTCCCAAGGCCATTCCCGTGTATCTCGATCAGGAACTCGAACACCTCGGGTTTTCTCGTCGGCATGTCATGGACGCGGGCGTACAGACATATGGCTCTCTCAAGGACTGCATGTTCCTGAATCTCTGGGTTCGGACCGGGCACCGCGTTCTTCTTGAACTGAAACGGTTCCGGGCCTTTGACACCGACGAGGTGTATCGAGAAATCAAGGCGCTTCCGTGGGAAAATTTCATTGCCAAAGACGGCTATTTTCGGGTGGATGCCTCTATCCGGGACACCACGGTCACTGACTCCCGATTCGCGGGTTTACGCGTCAAGGACGCCATTGCAGACCGTTTCATGGATTCGTTCGACCAACGACCGGATTCCGGGCCAGAGACATCCGGTGTCTGTCTGTTTCTGCATTGGCGGGAAAATCAGGCGACCATTTATCTCGACACCACCGGCGACCCGCTGCCCCGACGCGGCTATCGCAAACGCCCCCACAAGGCCCCCATGCAGGAAACACTCGCAGCCGCGTGTGTCTTGGCTTCGGGCTGGCCCGAGTTGGCCAAACAAGGGGGGCATTTCATCGGTCCCATGTGTGGAGCCGGCACCCTGGCCATCGAGGCAGCACTCATGGCTTTAAACGGTGCCCCTGGTTTGTTACGCGACAATTTCGCTTTCAAACATCTGCTCGGATTCGACCCTGATTTCTGGGATGAAATGCTCGGTCAGGCTGAAGATGCGGAAAATCCCGAAATTCCGGGACGGATCATTGCCACCGATCATGACCCGGAGGCTATTGAAGCGGCCAAGGATAACGCCCGCCTAGCCGGTGTCGGCGACTTCATTGAGTTCGCCCTGTGCGACTATTCGGAGACAGAGCTCCCGGACGGACCGGGAATCGTCATGCTCAACCCGGAATACGGGCAGCGGCTTGGCGAGATCAAGGAACTCGAAACGGTCTACAAAGGGATTGGGGACTTTTTCAAACAACGATGTGGCGGCAAGTCAGGCTTCATCTTTACGGGGAACTCCAGCCTTGCCAAACGCATCGGCCTGCGGACCAAAAGTCGCAAGATCTTCTGGAATGCCAAAATCGAATGTCGGCTGCTTGAATACGAACTCTACGCCGGAACCCGCAAACACAAATAACGTCGATTCAAGGCCTCATCGCGAGGGGAATAGGGGTCTTTTCAGGCAGGAACCACCGCAAGCCTGCGGCCAAGGGTAATTCCCCGTGTCGTGACGTGTGCCTCATATGGCCAAACTTCAACACCCTTGGCGATGGCTTCGTAAAACAGCTCGGCATAGACCGGGTCAACGAAATCAGCAGGACCAAAACAGTGTCCATCGGCCCGTTGAATGAGGAAAAACAGGGCCACGCGTGCCCCGGTTGTGGCCAGCGACATGAGTTCTCGCAGGTGCTTCTGTCCGCGTTCGGTCACGGCGTCAGGAAAACAGGCGACATCGTCCTCGACCAAGGTGACGTTTTTACACTCCACCCACAACTCTCCGGACGGACCGGACAAATGGGCGTCGAGCCGACTCTTGCCCACTGACGCTTCCTTCTTGAAATGATCGTATCCCCGCATTTCCGGGATGGCGTCGGTTTCCCAGGCACGGTAGAGCATCCGGTTCGGGGTCAGCGTGTTCACACCGACCATGGTCCCGGCGCAATCCAGGGCCTCCAGCGTATATTTCAATTTTCGATGGGGATTGGCGGCAGGGGAAAGCAACGCGGTCGAGCCGGGATGCAACAGGCCGAGCATGGAGCCAGTGTTATTGGTATGCGCCTTGAGCATTTCACCGGAATCAGGCCCGGTCAGGGCCGTGGCCTCCACAGTGAATCGTTTGATACGGCGAATGAAAGCCGCTTTTCGACACGGAGCATGAAATTCGAGAGTACAGGGAATTGGTGTCACGATCAGCCTTTTTTTTGCAGTGCATCCAGCACGTCTTGACCTTCACCTTCATAGATTTCCCGTTCATTGATCGGCGTTGGTCGAGTCACTTTCGGCCAGACACCGGGCTGAGGATTGACCCCTTTTTGGGCCTCGCTGCTGGGAGAAGTATCCACCATCACCGGGGTTGAACGCAGGTCCACACCGGCCACCGACGCACTGAATTCGATGGGAATATTATTGGGATCAAATGCATAAATGGAATGGATGAATCCATGGTCCACGACCTCTGAACACCAAAAATCAGCGGCTTCGAGAGCATCCTTGATTTCCCAGAGATCGTCGTCCGAATCCACGCCAAAAGAGATATGATCAAAGGCAACCTGTCCGGGAATCGGAAAGCCGTGGTCCCGTTCTTCGAGCGGCTGTACATCGGGCCATTCGAAAAATGCGATCATGTCCTGATCGGAAATTTCCAGAAAATAATGTCGATAACCGGGACGACCAATTCCCGCGATCAAACGCATTTTGAGCAGGTCCCGCCAGAATCGAATGGTGGCGTCCATGTCGCCGGTGACCATGGCCAGATGGTTGATTCCCGTATACTTCGGCATAGGCTCTCCCTGTCTTATTCTCCAAAAGCGAGTCGCTGGATGATGACATTGGACACCAGCATACCGTTCTTGGTCAGCTTGAGCCAGCCCTGATTGATTCGAATGAGATTCTCGCGATGCAGAGCAGCGAAGAGCGATTCATGCCGTTTGACCAAATCATGGCCGGTTCGGGTACGGTATTCCGCAAGGTCAAGTCCTTGGCTGGTGCGCAGAGACAACATGACCAATTCCGTGAGCAGCGCAGAATCCGATAATTCTTCGAAATCCTTCCCCAGAAGATTGTCACGAACATACGTATCATACTCGTCCAAGGACCACGGCACGGAAAACCGTCGTCGGCCAATGGTGGACACTGCGGACGGTCCCAATCCGAGATAATCCGACCCGGTCCAATACCCGGAATTATGCACCGACATGAATCCCATCCTGGCAAAGTTGGACACCTCATATTGCATGTAGCCCATGGACTCCAGATATTCGGCACCGTAGACGAACATCCGTCCCTGTTCCGTGTCCGAAGGCAGTTCCAGATCACCGGATTCGCCACATCGCTCGGCCATACGTGTGCCTGATTCCAATGTCAGGTTGTAAGCGGAAAGATGGTCGGGCCGCATCTCGGCCACCATTTTCAACTGATCGAGCCACCCCTTGAGTTTCTGGCCGGGCAATCCCCAGATCAGATCCAGCCCGATATTGCCGATTCCGGCCTGACGGGCGGAGGAATAGGACTGCATGGTCATGTCTACGGAATGCGGCCTGCCCATGACCTGAAGATCACCATCATGACAACTCTGCATCCCCAGCGAAAGTCGATTGAACCCAATGGAAAGCAGCCCCTTGAAATAGCTCACATCATGCGCGGAATCCGGGTTGGCTTCCAGTGTCACTTCCATGTTGTCGTTCACGGTGAAACTGGCCCTGATCGTTTTCATGATGGTCTCAAGCTGACTCAGAGGCACCAGACTGGGCGTGCCGCCACCAAAGTAGATGGTCCGCAGTCGAGGCCGTTTCAAACGGCGGCCCCATTCCTTGATTTCTTCAAGCAACAGGCTGTAATAGCGTGCAAAAGAAATCGCATCGTAAATTTGCGAGTGAAAATTGCAGTAAGTACACCGGCTCACACAGAATGGAACATGGATGTACAGCAGCAATCCCGTGCCATTGGAAGACGGCTTCTTGCGTTTGGAGATCGCATCAGGAAACGCGGGTGTCACCGGGACATCTTCACCGTAAATTTTGCCCATGAATTACTCCGAGGTCCGTCGGCTCGAAAACACGACCAACCCGCCGAAAATGAGATAGGCTCCGACAGCAAGGCCAAGCAAGGCCAAAGCCGGAGAGGATGTGATATATGCCCAGGATGTCAAAAGCGTTCCGGCCCCTTCATAGAGCATAATGATGCTTATGGCCCAGATGGAAATGACCAGCCGCTTGTATGCGAGCCAGGCAATGACGCCATAGGTTAACACCGCGAGAAGACCAATGCCCCAGGCTTCGTTGGAATTGACGGTCACCCCGGAAAAAATCGAGGCAATGATCTTGAGCACCATGAACACGACCAACACGACCTGACGTCGAAAAAGCAAAGCGACCAGAGCGCGCATGGCTAGGCCCCCAGTTCCCGCTGATACCGTTCATTTTCGCTGTACAGGCATCCGCAGTACTGTTGACGATAAATCCCCCATTCCTTTGAGATGACGATGCCGTCGTGCCATCCTTCGCGAAAATCGTGATAGAGAAACCGCGTCTTTTCTGATTGCAAATCCCGGCTCAGGGTCGCGATGTCGTCGTGCTTCTGAAATTTGGAATAGAGCAGCGTGGAGGTAAAAAAGTCGAATTCGCCTTTTTTGGCGATCTGTGACGTGCGTTCCATGCGGTTGGCATAACAATGAAAACATCGATTGTTTTCACGGTAGGCCACGTTTCGAAACCATTCCTGCGGTTTATACTCGTTGTCCTTGACGATCACCTTGATGCCGAATTTCTCCGCGACCTCAAGACAGCCATCCCGGCGTTTCACATATTCCGTCAGGGGATGAATATTCGGATTGTAGAACAACCCGGTCACGGCATGGCCCTGGTCCTGAAGGGTCTTGATGGTGGTTATGGAACAAGGTCCACAACAGATATGCAAAAGAACTCGTGTCATATATCCCCCACGGCATGATCAGACGCAGCGGTACGGCGATCAATCACGCTGTTTCAGGCCAGGGCATCATGAAGCCTTGGCCGCCTGTCCGGTCGAAATCGTTGTTCCCGCAGTGTTTTTCTTTTTGGCCAACAGCTCGGGATCGATGAACCGCAAAATCATGGCTTCCACTTCATCCAGATCAACATTGGTGTCGAGACACGGACCATTGGGCCGCTGATTCAAGACGCCATACACCGGCAACGGGTACGTGTCCTGAATTCCGCTCGACAGGTCCCGATGACACGCCACGGCGATAATCATCCGGGGGCGAAGCTGAACCACGATGCGCCGGGCAATGGTTCCGCCGGTTGCCACCGCCAGATTCACTCCATAGGTGTCATGCAATTCGAGCAATCCGGCAATAGGGCATTTCCCACACCGTTTGCAATTGTTGATATCATAGGTCAGCCGTCGATCGCAGCGGGAATTTTGCAGACAATGCGGCATGAGCAACAGGATCTTTTCCGGCGCATACTGCCCGGCCTCGGCCAGGACCAGCTCGTTATTCACCGTAATGAACGACAACCGAATCAGTTCTTTTTCAATCCCCAGCAACCGTCCCAAAAAAACCATGAGCGGCAAAAAGAGCTTGATGGTCAGACCACGAAACCGGTTGGCTCCGGGCAGGGGTTTCCGGGTGATAATATTGAGTAACAACCCCCAGTACGCCACGCAAACCATGCCGATCAGCACGAGTATAATTCCCCCCAACACCCATTTGGCATTGGGATGGATATTTTCAAGGCCCACATAGGGAATCACCCACAAAGCCGCAAGGAAAACACAGACCAGAAAGCAGGCACAGGTTATCAGGCCGACAAACAGCCGTTTTCTTGCCGTGTGTAAGGTTCGAATCTGACTCACATCCAACCCTTTCTTAACATTCCTTCATATAGCCGCAAACAAACGACGTGGCATCCATGGCCTTTTTGCCCTGGGGTTTGACCTCAGCGGTCAAGTAGATCGTGTCAGCGGTGACAATGGCGAGTTTGCCATTCATTTCACCCAGAATCGTTCCCGGTTCCACCTTGGATGCGACTTCTTCTGAAATCTCGCCCGGAGCGACCTTCAACCGCATGACCTTGCCATCCGGGTTGGTCCAATCAAAAAAGGCACCCGGCCACGGATACATGGCACGAATCTGATTGTGAACGGCCTGTGCTGGCCGGTTCCAATCAATCGCACCTTCCTTTTTTTCCAACTTTTTGGCGTAGGAGGCGTTGGCGTCATCCTGTGCCTTGAAATCATACGCCCCGGTCTGCAAACGGGCCATGGCCTCGCAAATGCAGATGCCACCGAGTTTGGCCAACTCGTCATGAATGGTACCTGCATGATCGTTGTGCCCGATCCGCAATGCGCGCTGCACCATGACCGGACCAGTGTCCAATCCGGCTTCCATCTTCATGATGGAAATACCGGTGACCACATCACCGTTTTCGATGGACCGCTGAATCGGAGCGGCACCACGCCAATTCGGCAACAATGAGGCGTGAATATTCAGCGGATGGATGGACGGGATGTCCAACACCGCCTGTGGCAGAATCAGGCCATAGGCCGCCACGATCAGCACGTCCGGCCTCAGTGCGGCCAGTTCGTCGATGGCATCCTGACTCTTGAAATTCAGGGGCTGATATACGGGAATGTCGTTTTCCAACGCCACTTTTTTCACGGCAGACGGTTTGCACTGCCGTCCCCGACCACATGGACGATCCGGCTGGGAGTACACACCAACCACGTCAGCAGCGTCAAAACTCAGCAACACCTTGAGTGCCTCAGCGGCAAAATCAGGTGTGCCCATGAACACGACGCGCAGCGGTTTCAGCGGGACCGCTCCCCACGACTCAGAACCATTTGCATCCGTTTTTATTTCTTCCACTTGAGGGCCTTCTTTCTGTACATGGCTTTTTTCAGGCGACCCACGCGATCGGCCAGGGTCACGCCTTCAAGGTGATCGATTTCGTGCTGAAGAATGATGGCCAGAAACCCGGCGGTATCAATGGTGACGTCCTTGCCGTCGGGGTCCGTGGCCTTACAGACCACATGTTCGGATCGGGTGACCGTGGTATTCAGTCCCGGACAGCTCAAACACCCTTCTTCAGACGCAACTTCGCCATCGCACTCGACGATTTCGGGATTGATGAGCACCCGCAAATCCCCGCGCACCTTGGGACCTGTCTGGTCCACGCAGATTAATCGAATGGATTCACCCACCTGGGGCGCGGCAAGGCCGACTCCATCGGATTCATACATGGTTTCCACCATGTTTTCGATGAGTTCCTTCAACTCGGGAGTGACCTCGGAAAGTGGTTCGGCCTTGGCGGCCAGAACCGCATCAGGCCAGGTACATATTTCTAATTGCATACTCGTGTGCCTCCGGTCCCTTTTCTTCATCATTTTCCATGTGAACACAGTGAACGAAAAAGGGACTCATTATCAAAAAATCTGTCGTGTCTCTCTGAAACTGTTTCGTTTTATATCAATAAGTCTTTAAATTCAAAAGGCGAGTTTTTTTGTGACCCGCCAAACTGAAACCATCGAAAAATCGTGGTGAAATGTACCATCGGTCCGTATTTTTTGATCGAACCATGGGTGATTGTCCAAAAAAATACGGGAGAGACCTTTTCGCAAAGGCCTCTCCCGGCGGTCAATTAACTTTCTTTCTTTGTTTCCCGCACACGGATACCCAAATCACGAAGTTGCTTGTTGGGCACTTCGGACGGGGCGTCGGTCATGAGGCAGGTGGCCTTCTGGGTCTTGGGGAAGGCGATGACGTCGCGGATGGACTTGGAGCCTGTCAGAATCATGATGAGACGGTCCAGACCGAATGCGATACCACCATGGGGCGGTGCGCCAAACTTGAGAGCGTCCATGAGAAATCCGAACTTGGCCCGGGCTTCCTCTTCATCGATTCCCAGAGCGGCGAACATGAGCTTCTGCTGTTCCGGGGTGTGGATACGGATGGAACCACCACCGACTTCGTACCCGTTCATGACCAGGTCATAGGCGCGGGCAATGGCGTTGCCCGGGTCCTTTTCCAACATTTCCATCTGCTCGGGCAGGGCGGAAGTGAAGGGATGGTGCCGAGCGACATACCGTTTTTCGTCGGCATCGTACTCAAGCAGCGGGAAATCAGTGATCCAGACCGGCTTGAACACGGTGTCGTCGATCAATCCGGTGTCCTTGGCGATCTCGCACCGCAGGTTGCCGAGCGCGGCATTGGCGATGTCTGCGGGACCGGCCTGGAAGAACAGGATGTCTCCGGGCTGACAATTGGTCCGGCTGCGCAGTTCCGCGATTTCCTCTTCGGAGAAGAACTTGACGATGGGCGACTGCCATCCGCCGTCTTCCTTGACCTTGATCCAGGCCAAGCCCTTGGAGCCGTAAATTTCAACGAATTTGGTGTACTGATCAATTTCCTTGCGGGACAGGGTCGCACCGCCGGGGACGAGCATGACCTTGACCAGCTCGGAGGACGCGAACACCTTGAAACCGGAATTCTTGAACACATCCGTGATATCGATATGCTTCAAGTCGAACCGCACGTCCGGCTTGTCCACACCATAATCACGCATGGCGTCGGCAAAGGTCATCCGTGGGAACTCGGCGGGCAGGTCCACGTCGATGGTTTCCTTGAACAGGGTCTTGACCATGCCTTCGGCCATATCCTGAATCAGGGCTTCGTCCGTAAAGGACATTTCAATATCGATCTGGGTGAACTCGGGCTGCCGGTCGGCGCGCAAATCTTCGTCGCGGAAGCATTTGACGATCTGGAAATACCGATCCATGCCGGAGACCATGAGCATCTGCTTGAACAACTGCGGCGACTGCGGCAATGCGTAGAATTCGCCCTGATTGACCCGGCTGGGAACCAAAAAGTCACGCGCGCCTTCGGGAGTGGACTTGGTCAGTACCGGGGTCTCGACTTCAAGGAAACCGAGTTTGTCCAGATAACGGCGAACCGACTGGGCGGCCTTGTTGCGAATGATGAAATTCTTTGCCAGCGACGGACGACGCAGGTCGAGAAAGCGGTACTTGAGCCGGAGGTTCTCGCCCACTTCAACACGATCTTCGATGGGGAACGGCGGGGTCTCCGAGGTGTTGAGCAGCTTGTACTCGAACACTTCGATTTCCACTTCGCCGGTGACCATGCTCGAATTGGCCATGCCCTCAGGACGAGGACGGACCTTGCCCTTGATCGCCACCACGTATTCGGGGCGGATGGCATGAGCGCGTTCGTGCACTTCGGCGTTTTCCTCGGGATTGAAAACGACCTGAGTCAGACCTTCGCGGTCCCGCAGGTCAAGGAAAATCAATCCGCCATGGTCGCGTCGAAACTGGACCCACCCCATGAGACAGACTTCCTCGTCCATGTTGGCGGCGGTCAACTCGTTGTTGTGATGCGTGCGTCGCCAACCAGCCAGGTCTTCAATGACGCGAAATTCTTCGTAATCCCGTTCTTCCTGATGTTCAGACATTCTATCTCCAGTCTCTCGAATGATGTCGGTTCGGGACACGCCGAACCGCAATCGTCGTCTTTTTTATAATTTGTCCAGGTACGCGGCCCTGTCCACAGTTTCCTGGTCGCGTTCCTCTTCCATGTATTTGACAGTGATGGTCCCATTGGCCAATTCGTCACCGCCCATAATCAGACACAGTCGTGCGCCGGATTTGTTGGCCGCGCGCATCCGGGACTTCATGGACCCGCCGGAAAAACTGGTTTCTCCCTTGAATCCCTTGTCTCGAAGCTGTTGGGCGAACAACATGGCCGCATTGGCCGCGCTCTTGTCTACCACCGCAAGATAAAAATCGGGCTTTTCCAACGCGATCTGGTCCAGCAGCAAAGCCAGCCGTTCCATGCCACACGCAAATCCCGTGGCAGAACAGTCCGGGCCTCCGAGATTGCGAATCAACCCGTCATACCGGCCACCACCGGCCACCGCTGTCTGGGAACCGATATCATACGATGCAACCTCAAAACAGGTACGCACGTAATAATCCAGTCCACGGACTAACCGGGGATTCAATGTATACTCGACATTCGCGCCGTCCAAAATGGTCTTCACGTCCGTGAAATGCGCTTCGCACTCCTCGCACAGATGGTCGGTAATGCACGGGGCATCGGCCACCAATTCCTTGCAGGCCGGGACCTTGCAGTCCAGCACACGCAGCGGGTTGGTTTCCATACGGCGTTGACAGTCTTCGCAAAATAACGCTTTGTCTTTCGATGTGTAGTAGTCGACCAAGGCCTGTTTGTACGTGGGACGGCACTCGTGACATCCCAACGAATTCAGCTCGATGGTCAGCTTATTCAAGCCAAGGCTGTTCAGGAACGAACGGAGCATGAGTATCAACTCGGCATCGGCCTGCGCCTCGGGCGCACCGAAAATTTCGGCATTGAGCTGATGGAATTGACGCTGCCGTCCCTTCTGGGGCCGTTCGTACCGAAACATCGGGCCAAACGTGAAATATTTCGAAATTTTGCCGGGCTGATGTGTCTTGGATTCGATAAAGGCTCGAACCACACCGGCCGTTGCTTCGGGGCGCATGGTCAGCGATCGGTTCTTCCGATCCGGAAAGGTGAACATCTCTTTGCCCACCACATCCGTGTCCTCACCGATGGACTTTTGAAACAATGCGGTTTTTTCCAGAATAGGTGTGCGTAATTCACCGAATCCATATCGAGTAAAGGTCTCTCGGGCCTGCGATTCCATAAAGGAGAACTTGGCGGACTCTTCCGGAAAAAGGTCCACGAATCCCTTGATTTTTTGTACTTTTGCCATGTCGCGTTCAATATCCTTAATAAGTGTCAGGTCGCTGGAACCGAATTTGGTTAGACTATTCACCGCCAATTGTCAAAAAAAGGCGTCTGAACACGCCAGAATTTTCCGCTGTGTTGCCCAAAGTCGTTCTCCCAAAAGAGGCACTTTTAGATCAATGAACATATGACTAGGTGTTGACATGATGCTTTGTCGGGCGTATTTGCCCAATGAGCTGTTGTCAATGTATTGATCTTTTTCGACAGCAAAACAGGCAATGGGCTTGTTTTTTTCTCGTGATACTTGGCCAAAATGCCAAGCATTAAACCTTCCAGCACTGACAAAGGAGTTACTGATGGATGAATTCAATGATATCCTGGAAGAAATGGACTTTCAATTTTTCGGAGCAGGAGAACACGGCATGAGTGTCGAGGACATGCGTCATGTTATCGGCAACGACCATTTCCTGTTTCTGGATGTACGGACCAACGAAGAAGTAGCCCACGTCTCTTTCCCGTTTGCCAAACACATCCCGCTCAACGAGCTGCCTGACCGCCTGGACGAACTGCCCCGTGACAAATTCATCGTCACTTTCTGTGCCGCTGTCTTCCGTGGTGCGATCGCCTTTGCCTATCTGCGTGCCAATGGCTTTGAAGAAGTCAAGGGTCTCATCTCCCCGCTGGAAGAGATGGTCCTGCCATTCAAACCCGGTCCGCTTGCCAAGATCTAGCGTGTATGCCGCGCCGTGAACTGGTTTCAACGGCGCGGCTTATGACATCTTCAACACCTCGAAATACCCGCTATGACTGTTCTTGAAATCACCATTTCCGTCTTATCGTTTGGCCTGAGCTTTTTGTTTGCCCTGGGAGGCGTCGGTTCCGCCCTGGTTCTGATTCCGACCCTGACATGGCTGGGTATCCCCCTGAACATGGCACGACCGACCAGTCTGTTTGTCAATGCTGTTTCCATGATGGGAGCCACATACTCCAACATCCGGGAAAAACGTCTTGATTATCGGCTCGGCGTGCCGATAATCGTATCATCCATCGCCCTCGCTCCCATCGGAGCCTGGGTGGGCTGTCTGATTCCGACCCATCTTGTGCTCATCCTCTTTATCGGCTTCCTCATCTTTTCGGGAACCATGATGATCTTTTTCAAAAGCTCGAAATACGCCGATCAATACAGAGAAGACAGACCATTTTGGGGGCCGCTGATGGTTGGCATCGTTGCCGGTTTTGTTTCCGGCCTGCTCGGTGTGGGCGGCGGCGGTCTCATATCACCACTCATGATAATGCAAGGATTCAATCCCAAAAAAATCACCACCGTTACCGCCTTGGCGATCCCTTTTTCCTCCCTCTCCGCCTTTGTGGCCTACGCGGTCATGGGCACGGTTTCCTGGCGATTGCTGCTCTTTGCCGGAATGACCGCCTGGGCCGGTGGTTACCTCGGCACCATGGTCATGCAACAGCGGATGCGTCCGGCCACGGTCAAGAAATTCCTGGGCTGCATCCTGCTGCTGCTCGCTTTCAGATTGATAGGACAGACCATTTGACCTCGTAAGAAAAGTTCTCCACTATCATGAGTGGAGGACGACAATGACCATTATCACAGCCTGTACCATGGATTGTGGCGACACCTGCTCCCTGTGTGTCGATGCAAACAAGAAAACCGTGAAAGGGAATCCGCAGCATCCGTTTACCAAGGGATTTTGTTGCAAAAAAGGCAGCCGATATTTCGAGCGGCTCGATGCGGACGACCGGATTCTTGCGCCACAAATCAAGGAAAACGGCCATTTTCGCGAGGCTTCTTGGGACGAGGCCATGGCTCTGGTCACATCCCGGCTCGACGCGGCCCGAGCGGTACCGGAGTCCATTCTCCATGTCCACGGATATGGGTATCGGGGCATTCTCAGCAAGTCGATCAAAACGATTTTCGGACGGATCGGCGCATCCGTCACCTATGGGGCTGTCTGTGACGGGACCGGCATCACCGCGAGTATCCGGGACTTTGGTTCGCTCAACCACAATGCTCCCGAAGACATCCTGAACGCTGACCGAGTCGTCAACTGGGGCCGAGATCTGACCCGTTGTTCCATCCACCAGCTCGCACTCATGCACAAGGCCCGTAAAAACGGGACCAAAGTCCTGACCATTTCTCCCGGTGGAGATGGAACGGCCGAGTTTTCGGACATCAATATTGTCATTCGTCCCGGCACGGATCGCCTTCTGGCCGCTGCCGTACTCAAACGATTCATCGAGACGGACATCATTCCTTCCCGCATCCTGGACCGAACGTCCAACTGGTCCTCACTCCGGGATTTACTCGACGGCATGGAATTCAGCGCGCTTTGCTCGGCCTGTGAGGTCTCCACTTCGGATGTGGAAACACTCTTTGATTGGTATGCCGAGACCGGCACGGTCGCCACCGTCATCGGTTGGGGCCTGCAACGCCATGTCTTTGGTGGAGAAAACGTTCGGTTCATCAATGCGTTGGCCATGCTTTCCGGCAATGTCGGCATCTCCGGCGGCGGGGCGTATTACAATGTTTCATCGAATCGAAACCTTGGCTCATGGGACCATCTTGTCGCTGGAAGCACACCGAAAAATAGGCGAAAACTTCTCGTTCAGGACCTTGGTGCCGAAATTCATAGAGCGTCCCCACCGATTGATTTCATTTGGGTCAATGGGCACAACGTGGTCAATCAGGTGCCGGACAGCCTGTCGGTGGTCGAAGCCTTTGCCCGCCCCTTTGTGGTCGTGGTGGAAGCCTTCATGAATGACACGGCCATGCAGGCCGATGTCATCCTGCCTCCGGCCCTGATGTTCGAACGGGAAGACGTGCTCGGCTCCTGTGTCCATAATTGTGTCAATCATTGCGCCAAAGCCGTGGAACCGCGAGGGCAATGCCGACCGGATTTCGACATCGCCACCGAACTCGGTGCGCGGCTGGCCGCCCCCGTCATCCTCCCGGATAGTGAAACGTGTATCAGGGAAGGATTGAAACACGCTGACATTTCATATGACGAACTGATGGAAAACGGATTTGCCACGGTTGATTCTCCTCTTGTGGCCTTTGAAAACATGCAGTTCGATCACCAGGACGGATTGTATCGCTTCCCTGAAACACTCCACGCAGAGCCAGTTCGTGACCCGGACTATCCATTGCAATTGCTCACCTTGATCAGTGGCAAATATCTCCACTCCCAAATGCCCGAACAGATTCAAGCAGGACCACCGGTCGTTTTCGTATCCAAACAGAATCCAGCCTGGGCCGCCCTCAATCCGGCTCAGGATGTCTATCTGGTCACCCCACAAGGAGCGATGCAGGTCAAGGTGGATACCGTGGAAACAATGCATCATCGGGCCGTTATAATTCGACGTGGCGGCTGGATGAAATACGGACAAAATGCGAATGTCATCATCAAACCCATGAAGACGGACATGGGTGATGGGACAGCCTATTACAGTCAGGGCTGTCGATTGGAAAACAGATAAACCTTTGAGGGAAATCATGAAAACATGGAAAAAATGTCTTATTGTCATCTGTGCGCTGGCCATGCTCGTTCCTGCATTCGGATGCAGTGAAGAGGGACCGATGGAAAAAGCGGGAAAACAACTCGATCAGGCCGCTGATGATGCGGCAGACGCGGCCAAGAAGGTTTTTGAATAGACCGATTCATCACTGCCGCACCAGACAGCCCCTCTTTCCGATTCCGATCGTCTCGGTTTTCGGCACAGAGGGGCTTTTTCGCTTTTTTCGGGGGACAGGCCACTTGCACTATGGTCGCTTTGAGAGTAATTGTTGAAAAATGCAAGCACGTTCAATCAAGCCCCTTCCTCCGGCGAGGCGGGTGGCACTCGAAGCACTTTTCCGTTGTCTCATGAATAAGCAGGACATTCAGGCTGCTCTTGATGTGGCACTTTCCTCCGGCGAAATCGATCCCCGCGATGCGGGTCTCGCCACTGAACTTTCATACGGATATCTCCGGCACAAAAAACGCATTGAGTACATTTTGTCACGTTTCCTCAAGGATCCTGGCAAATTGACACCCAAAATGCGTTTTGCCATGGGTGTCGCGGCCTATGAGATTCTGTTTCTCGACAAGGTCCCGGCATACGCCTCGGTGGACTGGGCCGTCGAGTTTTCCAAATCCAAACCGGGCGCACGGCTCGCCGGTTTATTCAATGCGGTACTCAGGCGGGTTTCCGAATTGGGAGAGGCCGCACATGATCCGGATTTTTTCCGCAAGGACGCATCCCTCCCCGAATTTTTAAGTCGCTGGTATTCCTGTCCCCAATGGCTCATTGATCTTTGGTGGCGGGCTTATGGCGAAGAAGACGCGACACGATATCTCGACGCGCAGCTCAAAGCTCCGGCGCTTGGTTTCAACCTGTTTGGACATCCCGAAGCCGAGGATCTGTACGGCGTTATTGCCGGATGGCCTGAAATCATCGATATCGAAGGCATGAGCTTTGCTCTGCCCGCAGGGACATCCTTTGAAGGAGAACCCGAGCCTCCCATGGCCCGACAATCCTTTGCCGCCCGGCAGGCCATTGAGGCCCTTGATCCCGAAACATGGACCGGGCCTATCTGGGATGCCTGCGCCGGACGCGGTGGAAAGACGCGAATTCTGCTCGAAAAAGGATTGCCCGTCTTTGCCTCCGATCCGCACAGGGGCCGGTTGGCCGCCCTGAAACGGGAACTCCCCGACGTTGAGATTTTCGAGGCCAACGCAGCCACGGACACGCCTCCCAAAAAGCCGGGGACCATTCTTCTTGATCTTCCCTGTTCAGGGCTTGGGGTGCTCTCTCGCAGACCCGACACCAAATGGAAACGCAAACCCCATGACTTGGCGGACCTGACAAAATTGCAAACCGAAATTCTGCAAAATGCCTATGACCACATCCTCCCGGGTGGGATCATCGCCATTATCACCTGCACCTTGAACCCCGAAGAAAACCACGAACTCGTCGGGAAGTTCATCGCGGCACACGCCAACATATCGATCAAGAAGGAATGGACCACGCCGTCGAATTCGCCACTCAACGAATTCTTCTACGCCACAACACTCATAAAAAATTAAAAAAGTTTAATTCATACGATATCCATTTAATTGCTATTGGTATTGACATAAACACGTAGCCTTCATACAAATAAAAAATCTTTAGTTACGACTCTATATGGTTTTTTAAAAGGGCAACCACGATGAAAACATTCATGCGATATATCTTTTTTATCAGTATTCTGACGTGTTTGATGTGTCCTTTTGCCTTTGCGAACGACGACTTTTCAGGATTATATATCGGCGCACATTTCGGTGGCGCACAATTGGATAATACCATTATCGACAGTGACGGGTATTCAAATCACCCCAAAGGCTATGAATTCGATTATTCGGATTCAGGAATAATCGGTGGTTTTCTCGGAGGCTATAATTGGCGGTTCAATAACTGGGTGACTGGAGTTGAAGCGGACGTCTCTTTTGGCGAAATCAGAGCGTCTTCCAATGAATTCGATACGTCCCAATACGATGAACTGGTCGAATCGATACATAACTGGTCGTCAACACTTCGAGGCCGTATCGGATATGCCTTCGGAGATTATTTACCCTATATTACAGGTGGATTAGCTGTTGCCAACATTACCAACAAATTGACTGACGACGATGCAGGACGTATTGACCCGTTGGATTCATTTTCCAGTACAGGGACACAGATCGGTTGGGTACTCGGGGCCGGAGCCGAGATGAAAATGACAGAAGCCCTTGGATTCCGACTGGAAGGGCTGTACGCGGATTACGGTCGAGTCGATAATGAAATACGAAACAAGCTGGCTTCTTTTGGCCAACGAAATACCATGACGACAATCCGAGCGGCATTGGTCTATACTTTCTAACCAGTGGCAATATTTCTTTAACGCACAAACAGGCACCCTTTGCCCGTTTGTGCGTTTGTTGTTTGAACATCTGAATTCTATCGCGTCCCCATTTTGGCTCCCAACCAATTCTTTGGTGCAATGGATTCCGGCACGCCTTCTCGGGCATCCACCCCCCGAGCTTCCGACAACTTGTCCTGATACACTTTCCAATAGGATTGGGCCAATGACGTGGACCCGGACAACGGATAGGCCAATGTCGCGGCCATGCGGGCCGACAGTGCTTCGCTTAATAGGGGATCATATTTTTTGGGGTCCTGTTCCCGTCTGACATAAGAAATGAACAAGGGAGCTTCTTCGTCACACAAAATAATCGTGGACTGAATTTCCCAATGATGAATTTCTTCCCCATCTGCACCCACAACCTGAATGATCCGTAAAAAATCAACGGGCAGGTTGTATTTATACTTCCATCGCCACAACGGTGCGACTGTCCCGGCAGCCAATTCTGCCTGCGACATGGCACAATTCCACGGGTGAGACCGCAACACGGCATCCCGAATGGCCGGCCAGCGATGATTACACAGTCCGGCGGCCTTTGAATTGTCACCCAACGACATGATGACGTCCTCTCCCAAATCCAACAACGCATTATTGCAAATCTCAATCACACTCGTTGCCATGGTCACTACCTCACTTGTCATACATCATACCAAATAATCCCGGCTGTCCGACTCCATGGCCGTACCCACACACCCTATCACGGATTTTCAACTCAACTCGCCAATGTGAACAAATGCCATAAAAAAGCAGCCGATTAGTCATTAAATACACCTTGACAGATCTGCGCCGCAGAAGGGGGAGAAGATGCCTTCGGCGACTGGGGGAAAGAGGAAGGAAAACCCTTTGAAAAGGGCTTTTCCTCCCCCTTTCCCCCAGACCCCCTATCCCTCTCTTTTCCTCAACTTTTTGTCGCTCGCTTCGCTCGAAGCTGTCGGCAGAGTCCGTTCGTGCGATTTTTTGGAAAGCGTTGTAAAAAATTGTATTTTTTACAGACTTTGTGCGTAGGGGAGAATTAAAAGAACTCGTACAGCCCAAAAAACCAATACCTTTTGTCCGGGTACATGGGTAACACTTTTACCCTCCCCAACTTCTTCACTCCCACTCAACCAATGACGGATGCCCTCGCCAAAGGCGCGATAAAAAGTTCTGGAGGGGAGTCCAGAGGGGAACCTCTTCCAAGAGGTTCCCCTCTGGCCGTCGGAGACATCTAACGCCACCCCGGCGAGGGGTACCTGATGATAGACACAAAAATACCATGTCGGCACTCCAAGGCTTAATCTGGTAACAGTACCAGTAAAAGTGAAGCTCAAAGGAGGCCGACATGGCTAGGATTAAAATATCATCAGTTTATCGGTTTGTGGAAGCATTTGTTGATCAACGTGTTTTCGTTGGTGTCGATGTTCACAAAAAGACATTTAGCGTGGCATTACTCCGACCAGATGGGATGATTAAAGACTGGTCTAGCCCTGCCGATGCAAGATCGCTCACACAAATCCTCTCCTCACTTCCCGTTAATATAGGTGCTGTTTGCTACGAATCTGGACCGACAGGTTTCGGCCTAGCCCGGAGCTTAGAAGCTGCTGGCATAACTGTCGTCGTTGCCGCTCCGAGCCGCATACCTCGCCCGGTTGCCGCCACCAACAAGACCGACAGCCTTGATTGTCGAAAGTTGGCCGAGATGGTTGCTTCCGGCATGATTCGTCCAATAGCCATTCCAACCGAAAAAGAAGAAGCCTTTCGCTCTCTTCAGCGCCGCAGACACCAAATCACTGATTCATTACGTAAAGTAAAGCA